>JBFIWG010000188.1:0-6916 GCA_041606495.1 Nocardioidaceae bacterium | reverse complement strand
CGGCGAAGACGCTGATGTGCACGTCGGCGGAGTCGGGCACGGGTAGGCCGTACACCTTCGCGGCACTGGTGTGGCTGGCGAACGCGTCCGGCGGGTGCACCAGGAGCGCAGCCTCGACGCGGGTGATGGTGCTGGCGGGCACGGACGAGTGGATGTACACCCCGCGGAAGATCCGCCGGAACCGCGAGCCGCGCAGTGCTGAGGGGCTGACGCCGGCGGCGATCGCATCGGCTCGGGTGAACGGTCGCCGCATGTCGATGGCTGGTACGACGGGTGCGCGCATCCATGCAGGCTGGCAGAGACGAGCCGGGTCGCGTTGGGGCTGTCCACAGCCGGTCGGGGTCGCCACAACAGGTCACGTGCGCCGTAGTGGCGAGCGATCGGGCCGGTAGGTCGCAACAACCGGTCATGTGCGCCAAAGCGGTGCTGTTCTTTGTAATCTGGGGGTACATGTCCGGACCTGAGCGCCCCGGCGAGATCCCGCCGGATCTGCCTCCGGAGTACGCCGAGGCGTACCGCCGGGGGTATGAACGAGCCCGGCGCGAAGGGCTCGACGACGAGCACGCCGTGGCCGAGGCCGAGCACACCGTCCACTTCGAGTCGGTGCAGCCCGTCATCCTGCACCACCCAGAGGAAGAGGAGCCGGCGACCGGGCGTG
The DNA here is from genome assembly GCA_041606495.1 of Nocardioidaceae bacterium. Lineage (GTDB taxonomy): Bacteria > Actinomycetota > Actinomycetes > Propionibacteriales > Nocardioidaceae > Nocardioides_C. Next base: position 6,258 of record JBFIWG010000188.1, on the reverse strand, counting down.
GCTTTCTGATCCCGCTGCTGATGGGGCTCGGAGCGGTGCTGCTGGTGGCCGGCGCCTACTGGGTCGGGACGCTGGTCGCAGACGAGGTGACGCCCGGTACGACGGATGACGGATCGAACCAGGCGCTGACCGAGGACGGCGGCGAGCCGCAGCAGAAGACGGCCACCGGGAAGAAGTACAAGGGTCCCGTCTCGGCCGTACGGATCGGCGGCGCGAAGGCGACGTGCCAGGCGAACGACAGTGTCGACGCGGGCGGCAACTCGGTCAGCTACGAGCCCAGGAACGTGTACGACGGTGACCTGACCACGGCCTGGCGGTGCCCAGGTAACGGTCGCGGTGAGCGGCTGACGATCACGTTGCCGCGGGTGGTGGTGCTCGGCGAGGTGGGGCTGGTGCCCGGTTACGCCAAGACGGACGCCCGGAGCGACGTGGACCGGTACGCCCAGAACAACCGGATCACCCGGGTGCGGTGGCGGTTCAGCGATGGGACGACCGTGATCCAGAACATCGGCGGCTCGGCGTCCAACCGGGACATGCGGACGATCCGGCTACCGCGGCCGAGGGCGGATCAGGTGGTGATCGAGGTGCTGGCGTCGACACCGGGTGAGGGTCGGGACACGATCGCGATCAGCGAGGTGTACATCGGCGCCGCCCGTCGATGACGAGCGGCGCCGATCAAGCACAGTGAGAGGTCAGCTGGAGCGGACCTTGCTGGTCCAGGGGAAAGGCCGGATGTTCGGGCTGTGCGCATTGTCGATCGCGGGCTTGCGGTTGCTTCCCGCCAAGGTCATCGCAGTGAACTGCAGGGTGCGCGGGTCGTCGATGCAGGTTCGCGGGAAGCTCACGGCGATGACGTTCTTGGCGGTGTCGACCTTGTGCTCCACCGCGCAGTCGATGGTCTTGCTGCCGTGGTAGTTGGTGAGCTTGGCCTTGCCGGCGGGGTTGGCGGCATTGGCCTTGACGCTGACGGTGTGCTTCTTGCCGGCCTGGTCGCGAACACGTGCGACGAACTCGATCTTGGAGCCGCGGTCGATCTCGACGTACTTGGTACGCAGGGCGACGCGCTTGGCCGTGTGCTTGAAGTCGACCCGGACGATGTCGCCGTGACGGATGGAGGGGTCCTTCTCCCACTTGAAGCGGACGTCCTGGCCGTCCTCCTCGACCTTGAAGACGCGCATGTCCTTGCGGGCGTCGTCGACGGTCAGGTCGGCGGCGACGGCAGGGGCCGCGCTCAGCGGCAGGACGGCGAGAGCGGACGTGGCGATGAGGGCGCGACGCAGCGCAGTGAAGCGAGACAAGTGGGTTCCCCCGGCTAGAAGTGAGGCGCGCCCGAGCGGGTGCAGCCGGGAAATGATATGCCACAAACGCCCGGATGGGGGACGAATGCCGCCGACACGACGGCCTCAGCGGACGTTCTTGGCCTTTCCGAGCACGTCGTCCTTGCCGTACTTCTTGATGTAGGACTCGATGTCGTCCTCGGCCACCGCTGAGAACAGCGCCTTCTTCTTCTTCTCGTCGACGATGACCACGCTCTGCCCGTCGATGGTGTCGTAGCGGGCGAGCGGCACCGTCACGAAGGTGACGTCCTTCTCCTCCAACGACCTCAGCGACAGGGCCAGGCTGCGAAGGTCGCCGTTGCTGAACTCCGAGTCGACCGTCAGGTACTTCACGATCGCCTCCACCGAGTTGGTGAGCTTGATCGGGTTGCTCGTCGTACCGTTCGAGAGCATCTTCTTCATGAAGGCGCGCAGGAAGTTCTGCTGGCGGCGGATCCGGTCGAAGTCACCGTTCTCGAGGCCGTAGCGCATCCGGACGTACTGCAGCGCGCGCTTGCCCTCGAGCTCCTCGACGCCCTTGGTCCACTGCACCTTCTGCGAGGGGTCGTAGACGTCCTCGGGGATGTAGACCGGGACGCCGCCGATCGCCGTGGTCAGCTCGCGGAACCCCTCCCAGTCGATGATCGCGAGGTGGTCCATCCTCAGGCCGGTGAACTGCTCGAGGGTCTGCACGTAGAGCGACGGCCCGCCCTCGGCGAAGGCGGCGTTGATCTTGGCCATGCCGAGGCCCTCGACCTCGACCCAGGCGTCCCGGGGGACCGAGATCAGGTAGGCCTCGTCGCGCTCGGCGGTGATGTGCATGACGATGATGGTGTCGCTGCGGTGCGAGCCTGGGTCCCACTCGCCGGACGCGACGGTCTCGGCGATCGAGGGGCCGTTGCCGGCATCCGCGCCGGCGAGCAGGATGTTCAGCGCGCCCTTCTCCTGGCTCGCGCCGGTCTGTGGTCGACGGCCCTCGTTGAGCTCCAACGCGACGCGGGGGACCTTGCCGATCTGACCGTTGAGGTAGTAGGCCCAGCCGCCGCAGGACGCGAGTACGACGGACCCGAGCATGAGCATGGCGATGAGCACGCGGTGTCGCACGAACCACGACTGGTCGGCCATCCTGCGACCGGGACCGTGGTCCGACGAGACCGTTCTGAACGACTCGCCCATGCCGGCTCCAGACGGGTCGGCACGGCCGACCGCTCCCTACGCCCCCCGACGCACCTGATTATGCAGTGAATCCTGCACCTCTGCGCCGGCCCTCAAACGTCAGACCTCCAGGGTCAGCGTCACCGGGCCGTCGTTGACCAGGGACACCTGCATGTCCGCGCCGAAGACACCGCGGGCGACGCTGGCTCCCAGTCGCTCGAGCTCCGCGCACAGCTGCTCGTAGACCGGTTCGGACACGGGCCCGGGGGCCGCGGCGTTCCACGTCGGCCTACGACCCTTCTTCGCGTCGCCGTACAACGTGAACTGGCTGATCACCAGCAGCGGGGCGCGGAGGTCGGAGGCGGACTTCTCGTCGCGCATGATCCGCAGCTCCCAGATCTTGCGGGCCATCCAGGCGACCTCCTTGGGGCCGTCGGTGTGCGTCACCCCGGCCAGCACCACCAGTCCAGGGGAGTCGACCTTTCCGACGACCTTCCCGTCAACCGAGACGGATGCTTCAAGAACTCTCTGGATCACGGCTCGCATCGGGAAATCTTCCTGTGTCCTGGATCGACGGGCGCTGCAAAGTCTGTCACGATGACGCCATGAGTACGTCGAACGGAAACCTGCTGATCACGGTCGCCCCGACCGGTGCCGAGACCAGCAAGGAGGACTGCCCGCAGCTGCCCACCACCCTGCCCGAGCTCGTGCAGACCGCCCAGGCCTGCGAGCGCGCCGGCGCCGCGATGATCCACGTGCACATCCGCGACGACGAGCACAGGCCCACGCTCGACCTCGGCCGGCTCACCGAGACCGTCGACGCGCTGCACGAGAACACCGGCCTGGTGGTCCAGCTCTCCACCGGCGGTTCGGTTCACGACCCGCTCGAGCGCCGGCTCAAGGTCCTCGACGCGCAGCCGGACTCCTGCTCGCTGACCATGGGCACCACCAACTTCGGCGACGACGTGTTCATGAACCCGTGGCCGTTCATCACCGAGCTCTACCAGCTCTCCCAGGAGCGCGAGGTGGTCCCGGAGTTCGAGCTGTTCGACCTCGGCCACGTGCACGCGCTGCACCGGCTGCTGGACAAGTTCGGCCTGCCGTACGGCGGTCGGGTGCACGTCGACCTGGTCATGGGCGTCCCCGGCGGCATGCCTGGTACGACGGACGCGCTGGTCGCCGCGGTGAACGCACTGCCCGACGCGGTCACCTCCTGGTCCGCGACCGGGATCGGCCGGTCCACCCTGACCGTGGCGCTGGCCGCGCTCAGCAAGGGCGGTCACCTGCGCGTCGGGATGGAGGACGTGCTGACCCTGGCCAAGGGCGTCCCGGTCGAGCACAACGCCCAGCTGGTGGAGCGCGTCGTACAGCTCGGAACGCTCGCCCAGCGCACCCCGATGTCGCCCGACGAAGCCCGTGATCTGCTGCAGATCAAGCGTCGATAGACTCCGGTGTCATGGAAGCAGTGTTCATCTCGCTCATGGTGGCCGTCGTGCTGCTGACCGGCTTCGTCTCGTGGCTGGTGCTCTACAACCTGTTCAAGACCGACCAGTCCTGACATGGCCTTCGAACTCCCCGACAACCTCAACCCCGAGTGCGCCCCGATCGCGTGGCTGCTCGGCACCTGGCGCGGCAACGGCCACGGTGACTACCCGACGATCGACGGGTTCCAGTTCGGCCAGGAGCTGATCTTCACCCACGACGGGCGGCCGTTCTTCCACTACATGAGCCGTTCGTGGATCGTCGACGACGAGGGCAACAAGGTCCGCGACGCCGCGATCGAGACCGGCTTCTTCCGGCCCAAGGCCAACGGTGACCTCGAGGTCGTGCTGACGCACAGCACCGGCTTCGTGGAGATCTGGTACGGCAAGGCCGAGGGCGCCAAGGTCGAGATCGCCACCGACGCGGTCGCGCGCACCGAGTCCGCCAAGGAGTACTCCGCGGGGCACCGGCTCTACGGCCTGGTCGAGGGCGACCTGCTCTGGGCCTACGACATGGCCGCGATGGGCGAGAAGCTCCAGCCGCACCTGTGGGGACGCCTCGTTCGGCAGTAGTTCTTGTCGCTTCCGATAATTTTGTGCAATTTTCAAGCGGCCGTGATGTCGGTCGTGTCAGAGTCTTCTTACGGCAGGCGACCTGACCCGAGACGGGTCGCCGGCCGCTAGAACCGCCCTCGGTCCAGCTCCCCCGCATGGACCGGGGGCGGTTCTATGTCCGGGGCCGCCCGCCGGGGCCGCGACAACGGCGCACGTGACCGGTTGTGGCGAGCTCGGGCGCGTGCGGGTCGCAACAACGGCGCACATGACCGGTTGTGGCGGTACGACGGGGGACCTCCGGCACTCGCGTTGCCCGGCCGTCATGCGCTGTAGTCGAGGCATCCTCACCCGGAGGGGACATGTCTCGGCAGGCCGACAACCCGAAGCCACGCACGGTGGACGTGCGCCCGTTCCCGGCTGACCGGCGCGTCGTGACCCATGCGCTGCGGGCCGGGCGGCGGATGACCCCGATCCACGGGCTGCTCACCGCCGACGTCACCGAGGCCCGGCGACTGCTCGCGGAGCAGGGCCTGTCGTTCACCGCGTTCGTGGTCGCGTCCGTTGCTCGGGCCGCGGCGGCTCACCCCGAGGTGCATGCCTACCGGGACTGGCGCGGCCGGCTCGTCGTGCACCGCTACGTGGACGTCGCCGTCCTGGTGGAGGTGCCCGCCCCGGGCGGCTCCTTCCCGCTTGCTCACCTGCTGCAGGACGCCGACACCCGCGACGTCGCCGACCTGAGTGCGGAGATCCGCAGGGTCAAGAGCGATCCCGAGGTCAGTCGGAGCGGGCGGCTGCTCGCCCGTACCTCGCCGGTCGTCGCTCGGGTCCCGGGAGCGGTCTCGCTGATGTACCTGGCGATGGCGCGGTCGGTTCGCGCGCGCCGTCTGGCCGGCACCGTCTCGGTCAGCTCGGTGGGGATGTTCGCCGGTGGTGACGGGTTCGGGATCGGCTTCCCGACGGTGCTCACCCTGGGCGTCCTGGTCGGCGGGATGAGCGAGCGGCCGCGGGTGGTCGACGGCCGGGTCGAGCCGCGTGAGGTGGTCGACCTGACGGTGACCGTCGACCATCGCGTCGTCGACGGGGGTCCGGCGGCGCGGTTCGTCGCCGATCTGCGCGAGGTGCTGGAGTCCGCGAAGCTGTTGCGCTAGGCGAGCAGCCCGTCGCGCAGGGCTGCGGCCAGTGCCGGGGTCAGCGGCAGGCGGGGGAAGAGGGTCGCCTGAAGCGCGTGGTACGTGTCCGGCTTCCCCTCCCAGACCGTGCTGCTGAGCTGGTTGCGTGGGTCCAGCTCGTGTCGCCACGAGCCGCGTTGCCGGTCGATGAACACGTCACCGATGTGGTCCCACCACGTGCGGTACCAGTCGTCGTACCTCGCATCTCCTGTCGCTTGGTGGAGCGCGGCTGCGGTGGCCGTGGCCTCCGCCGCCACCCAGTGCATCCGCTCGCGTACGACGGGCCTGCCCTCCCAGTCCACGGTGTAGACGAACCCGTCGTTGCCGTCGACGGCCCACCCCTCGCGGACCGAGGCGTCGAAGAGCCCGCGGGCGTCGTCGAGCATCCAGCTCGGGGCGTCGTCGCCCAGGGCCGCACGCAGCTGCAGGGTCAACCGGGACCACTCGAGCCAGTGCCCGATGGTCGCGCCGTACGGCCGGAAAGGATCGGCTGGCTGGTCGATGTTGTAGTCCAACAACGGATTCCATGAAGCATCGAAGTGCTCCGGGAGGCGCCACTCGTTGTTCCGTGCGAAGTCATGG
>JBFIWG010000187.1:0-6918 GCA_041606495.1 Nocardioidaceae bacterium | reverse complement strand
GAGAAGAACCCGGTGCCGGTTCATCCGTGCCAGCGCAAGCTCGTCGGGCGCGAACACCGCGAACTCGAGCAGGTGGCCTCCGTCGTACAGCACCTTGACTCCGTGCGCGGTCTCGGCGAACGACAGCACGATGCGGTCCGGGTCGGGAAGCCAGCCGAGGTCGTCGCGCAGCCCCTGGGCGTGCGCGGGCTCGGCGATCACGAAGAAGTCGTGGTCGGAGTACTCGTCGGGGGAGCCGGCCATGGAGCCGACCGCCACCAGCCCGAGCACCTCCGGTCGCGCCCGCAGCCGGTGGGTCAGCTCGTCGGTGAAGCGCTGGTAGCTCTCGAGGTCCATGCGCGTCACCCTAGGGATGTGGATGCGGGACCCCGTTCGTCGGTCCTGGTAGGTAGGGTTCTTCGGTGCCCGCAGAGAAGAGCCTGACCAAGCCATCGGTGAAGGATGTGCTCGCCGCCGCGGTCGAGTCCCTCGGGGGTCAGGAGCGGGCCGGACAGATCCAGATGGCCGAGGCTGTGGCACGCGCCATGGAGTCCGGCGAGCACCTGCTGGTCCAGGCCGGCACCGGCACGGGCAAGTCGCTCGGCTACCTCGTCCCTGCGCTGCTGCACCACCGCCGTGTCGTGGTGGCCACGGCCACCCTCGCGCTGCAGCACCAGCTGGTCGAGCGGGACATCCCGGCGCTGGTCGATGCCGCCGAACACGTCCTCGGCACCAAGCCCAGCTACGCCGTGCTCAAGGGGCGCTCGAACTACGCGTGCCTGCACCGGATCCGCGAGGGCGTGCCCGACGACCAGGGCGCGCTCGTGGACATCCCCGAGGGCACGATGGGTGCCGAGGTGCTCAAGCTCCGGGCCTGGGCCGAGGAGGAGTCCGAGAAGGGCGGCAGCGGCGACCGCGACTCCGCGCCGAAGCACACCGACAAGCTCTGGCGCCAGGTCTCGGTGAACCACCGCGAGTGCCTGGGGGCCACCAAGTGCCCGTACGCCGCCGAGTGCTTCGCCGAGCGCGCCAAGGAGAAGGCCGCCAGCTCTCAGCTCGTGGTCACCAACCACTCGCTGCTCGCGATCGACGCGATCGAGGGCGTGCCGATGATCCCCGAGTACGACGCCGTGGTGATCGACGAGGCCCACGAGCTCTCCGCCCGGGTCACCCAGGCCGCCACCGACGAGCTGTCCGGCCCGGAGGTCGAGCGTGCCGCCCAGCGCTCCCAGAAGCACATCGACGGAGTCGAGGCCGACGAGCTCGCCGACGCCGCGGACGCCCTGCGCGACGCCATGGACGACACCGAGCCCGGCCGGCTCGACAGCGTGCCGGTCGCTCTTGCCGACGCACTGTCCCTGGTGCGTGACTCCGCGCGTGCGCTGATCTCGGCCTTCCCCAAGGAGTCGGGCGAGGCCGGTGATGCCGACCCGGGCCGGACCCAGGCCCGGGGCTGGGTGCAGGAGATCTTCAAGACCGCCGAGCGGATGGCCGCGAACGCCGAGTCCGACGTCATGTGGCTGTCCGAGCGCGACCGGAATCGCGGCGGGAACCACCTGCTCGTGGCGCCGCTGCAGGTCTGGGGTCCGCTTCGCGACAAGCTGCTGTCGGACAAGACTGTGGTGTTCACCTCGGCGACGCTGATGCTGGGCGGTGACTTCAACTCGGTGGCCACCAGCATCGGCCTCAAGCCCAGCGAGCGGGTCACCCACTCCATCGAGACCACGGCAGAGGCCGACCCGCCATCCGCCGAGGACGCACTGCCGTGGCGGGGGATCGACGTCGGCTCACCGTTCGACTACGCCAAGCAGGGGATCCTTTACGTCGCCCGCCACCTGCCGCCACCAGGGCGGGACGGACTCGGCCAGCCGCAGATCGACGAGATCGTGGACCTGATCGACGCCGCCGAGGGCCGCACCCTGGGACTGTTCTCCAGCCGGCGCGCAGCAGAGGCCGCGGCTGAGGCGGTTCGTGACCGGCTGCCACACCTGACCATCCTGGCGCAGGGCGACGCGCAGCTGCCCGAGCTCGCCCGGTTGTTCGTGGAGGACCCGCACGCCTGCCTGTTCGGGACGCTCAGCCTGTGGCAGGGCCTCGACGTCCCCGGTGACACCTGCCAGCTGGTGCTCATCGACCGGGTCCCGTTCCCGCGTCCGGACGACCCACTGATGTCCGCGCGGCAACGGGCCGCCGACAAGGCCGGTGGCAACGGGTTCATGACCGTGGCCGCGACCCATGCCGCCCTGCTGCTGGCGCAGGGCGCCGGCCGGCTGATCCGGACCAACGACGACAGGGGAGTCGTGGCGATCCTCGACCCGCGGCTGGTCACGGCGAGGTACGGCGGCTTCCTGCGCGCCTCGCTCCCTCCGATGTGGCCGACGACCGAGCGGTCCGTCGTACTCCAGGCGCTGAAGCGGCTAGCCTCGGACGGGTGACCCGCTGGGGCTGGGCACTCGCCGCGCTTCTCGTGGCTTCGGCCGCGTGCACGGCCGCGCCAGTAGAGGAGGCCCAGCCGACCCGGCCTCAGGCCCGGCAACCGACGCAGCAACCGACGCAGCAGCCCACCGCTCCGGCGACACCGTTGCTCGAGCGGCGCACCGGACCGATGGCGATCGCCCTCCACGCGAGCCGCGAACCGCTGGACCTCACTCGCCGCCAGGCAAGGAAGCTCGTCCGCGGCGAGGTCCAGGACTGGTCCGAGCTGGTGCCGGGCGCGCGCGGGCGAGTGCGGATGGTCGGCACCCTCCGCGCGGTGGTGCGCGACCGGAACGCCGTCGCAGCGGTTCCGGCCCGGACGCTGGGCCCGCAGGTCCAGGCAGCCCGGGTGGCGGGCATCCACCCCGCACGGCGACCCGCGGCGTACCCGATCCGGCGCCCCGCCACCGGCCCCGCCGGACGCGGACCTGTCGTCACCATGACGGTGACCGGGGACATCATGCTCGCCAGAGATGTGGCAGCCGCAGCCCGCGGCACCGGCGACCCTGCACCGGCGCTACGACCGATGAGCCGGCGCCTGCGGAGCGCCGACATCACCGTGGGCAACCTCGAGAGCACGCTGTCCCGGGCAGGGCCGCCGACCCAGGGCGGCGACTCGTTCGGCGCCGATCCTGCCGTAGCCAAGAGCCTGCGCAGGGCCGGGTTCGACGCGCTGAGCCTCGCCAACAACCACCTCGGCGACTTCGGCGACCGCGCGCTGGTGCAGACCGTGCGCCGGCTGCACGCCGAGGGGCTGCGGACCTTCGGAGCCGGGCGGGACCCGCAGCGGGCGAACGCGCCTGCCGTGGTCGAACGCAAGGGCATCCGGTTCGGCTTCCTCGGCTTCAACGCGATCGGGGAGACGCCGGCGGTGGCACCAGGTCAGCCCGGCGCGGTCTCGGTGAGCATGCCGCCACGGACCGGTCCGCTCGACCGCGCGGAGCTCCGCGACTTCCTCGGCCAGGTGCGCCGGCTCGACCGGCAAGTCGACGTGGTCGTGGTGATGCCGCACTGGGGCACGCAGTACACCAACCGTCCTGAGCCGGTGCAGCGTCAGGTCGCTGCACGGCTGGTGTCCGCCGGCGCCGACCTGGTCGTCGGCGGCCACCCGCACTGGGTGCAGGGCATCGACGTCGTCGACGGGACCCTCGTCGCGCACTCGCTGGGGAACTTCGTCTTCGACATGGACTTCATGGAGGAGACCCAGGAGGGGCTGCTGCTCGAGATGACCTACTGGGGGCCCGAGCTGAAGGCGGTCGAGCTGGTGCCTTACCGGATCGGCGGCGACTACGCGCCCCGGGTGGTCTCGCGCCAAGACGGTCGTGACGTGCTCCAGCTGATGCGGGCGACGAGCGGTCGGGCCTACCGGGGCTGACGCAGCAGCCATGCCCAGACCAGCCGACCGGTCCGGGACAGCTGGCGCTGGTCGACGACCCGGGGCAGGTCCGCGGCGGAGTGGTACTCCGCGTAGCTGGTGCTGCCCAGCCTGGCCACGGCGTAGCCGGCCTTCTCGAACGACCAGTGGTCGCTGGCGGTGTTCTCGCACACCGTGGTGGGTACGTCGATCCGCCGACCGGCGTCGAGCAGCTGCTGCTGGACCCGGCTCGGCGAGAGGGGGCCCGTGCACACCGGGACGACGTCCCCGACGCCGACCCGGTCGAGGGACACCATGGCCCGCAGAGCCGCTCGTTGCCGCGCCCGCATCTGGTCCACGTAGTGCCGTGAGCCGAAGTGGTGCAGCTCGTCGCCCGGGCCCCGGGGCTCCTCGGCGCCGAAGGCCACGAGCACGACCGGGAGTCGTGGTTCCTGCTCCGCGGCCATACGTGCGATCTCGAGCAGCACCGCGACGCCGCTTGCGTTGTCCTCCGCTCCGGGCGCGACCGCCACGGTGTCCAGGTGTGCACCGACGAGCAGGTGCGGCCGTCCTCGGTCGAAGCCGGGTGGCTCCGCGACCACGTTGAACGACCGCCCCGTCCGGACGGGAACACCCCACGAGTCACCCGCCGGCACCCGGAACACCTGCCGGCGCACGTCGTAGCCGAGCGACCGGAACCGCCTCTCGACCAGCCGTCCTGCCTTTCGGTAGCCCGGCCCGGTCGCCAGCCTTGGCCCGATCTCGCCGGCAAGGCTGCGCACATCCCGCATCGCGGCGCGGGGAAGGAACCGAGCCGGGTCATCCGCGGGCGTCGCTGAGGGCGCGGGCACGACGGCGGACGGCGCCGGGCTCGGCGATGGGCTCGGGGCCGGGTCCGCCACCTGGTCCGTCGTACAGCCGGCGGCCAGCAGCGTCATGACGGTGGCAAGCGCACGCACCCACATGCCACCGACGGTACGTCGTCGCTACAGTCGCGCGGTCCCGTCGTACCCGCCGCTGGGTGCCGCCAGGCCGAGGACCTTCCCCACGGTCGGGGCGACGTCGACGGTGCGGGCCGCCGCACTCGAGCTCGTCCCTCGCTTCACCCGACTGTCGCCGCCGCCGATGAAGAACGGGATGGGTTTGGTGGCGGGATGGCCGTGGTTGCCGGGGATCGGGTTGGAGTAGGGCTTCGGGTCGCTGAACCGCCAGCCCGCCTTGCAGAACGCGACCAGGTCTCCGGCCAGGGCGCTGAGGCGGAGCTCGGCGGGGTCGTGCACCGAGAGCACGCCCTCGGTGCCGGCGACGACGGAGCGCATCTTCGCCACTGCGTCGGTACGACGGTCCGACGGTCCGGTCCAGTACAGGAGGTCCGCCCCGCCGTTCTGGGCGATGGTGACGTTGCCTGCGAGCAGCGGGTCGGCGTCCATGGCCGGCTGGAGGGAGATCAGCCGGTCGGGGCGTGACCAGTCCATCGAGTGGTCGGCCAGGACGACCACCACCGACTTCGACCAGCGACCGGAGGACTTGAGCATGTCGACGAACCGGCCGACCTGGGTGTCGACGTCGGCCAGCGCTGCCTGGCGGGCTGCCTTGAGCGTGGTCCCGGTCAGGTCGGAGTGGCCGAACCGGTCGCAGTCGCCGAGGTTCACGAAGACCAGGTTCGGATCGAGCTCCTCGACCATGCTGATCGCGGCATCCATGGTGAAGGCGTCGGGCGCGTGGCCGCTGACGGGGACGATCGGCTCGGGCTCCCAGCGGTAGGTCGCGCGAGTGCCGAAGATCCCGAACAAGTACTCCTTCGACAGGACGGTGCCCGTCGTGAACCCGGCGCCGTTGAGCCGCTCGATCACGGTCGGGTAGACCAGGTCCATCGGCCGGTCCAGGTCGCGGATGACCTGCTCGGTGCGGTCGTAGACCTGGTTGGCCGGCACGCCGCTGCGGTCGGGGCGTACGCCGGTCATCATCATCACGTGGTTCGGGATGGTCTCCATGACCGGCAGCGACTGCGCCCGCGGGAAGTTCATGCCGTTGTCGCGCAGCTGCTTGAGCCTGGGCATGAGACCGGAGGCGATCTCATCAGGACGGCACCCGTCGACGACCAGGACGTAGACGCGCTGCTTCCCGGCGACGGCGGCCTGGGCCAGGGGCGCTCCGGCCGCCGCGGAGAACAGGAACGTGCCGCCCGCGGCCGCGCTGACGCGCAGGAAGGAACGACGGTCGAGCTGGCTGGTCATGGTCACTCGCTCACGGGGTTGTCGACGGGGTGGACCTTCTGGGAGTTCGCGTCGGTGGCCCAGGACGCGGTCCAGCTCGCTTGCGAGCTCGGGTCGAGCCGGTCGACGACGTAGTAGTCCATCTGGGTCCGCCGGGACGTCACGTCGAGCACGGAGAACCCGTGGTCGTCGAAGTTGAGGTACTTCACGTGCCGGTTGTTCGCCTGGATCGCGGCCTCGACGGCCAGGCTGCTGGTGCGCGGCGGGTTTCCGGTGATGTCGTCGAGGTTGTTGCTGGTGACCGACGTACACACGAACTCGGTGCCCAGGGACCGGGTGGCCGGGTAGGTTCCGGCGTCGAGTGGGAGATCGCACGCCCAGGCGGAGTGGATGTCGCCGGTGAGGAAGACGGTGTCGTTGATGCCGTGGTCGGCCAGGTGCTGAAACACCTCGCGGCGGTCGGCGGTGTAGCCGTCCCACTGGTCCACGTTGTAGGCGACCCCGTCCTCGGGCAGCAGCCCGGTGACGTCGTTGAGGTCGCGGGTCAGGTCGCTGGGCAGGGGAGGGAAGACCACCGGCGCGATCATCACCGGGTTGCCGATCAGCTTCCACTGCGCGGAGCTCTCGCTCAGCGACTGTTTGAGCCAGGCCATCTGCGGGTCGCCGGTGATGGTCCGGTCGGGGTCGCTCGTCGCGGTCTCGCTCTGCTTGGAGCGGTACGTGCGCAGGTCGAGCATGGACAGCTCCGCCAGGGTGCCGAACTTCAGTCGGCGGTAGAGCCGGGTGCTGTCCAGCGCCGCGGTGTCGCCCATCCGGACCGGCATCCACTCGTCGTAGGCGCGGTAGGCGCGGTCGCGTCGGGTGGCCCAGTCGCCTTCGTCGGGCTGATGGTTC
>JBFIWG010000186.1:0-6921 GCA_041606495.1 Nocardioidaceae bacterium | reverse complement strand
GGGTCGAGGCGGCGTCGGTGGAGATCTCGTCTCGGAGCATCGTGCCCGAGGCAGCGAGGATCCCAACCGTGATGAGTACGCCGATGGGCACCGTCAGGATGCCGGACATGATGCCGAGGGCCATGTACTTGTGGTCCTGACGCTCCAGCATCGCGAGACCGACCGGGATGCTGAAGACCAGGGTGGCGCCGGCCATGTAGCCGGCCACCATCGCCATCAGCCAGACGTCGGTGTTCTCAGCGGTGGCCTGCGCCAGCTGGTAGCCACCCATGTCCACCGCGATGAACGTGGTCGAAGCCATCGCCGGGCTGCCGCCGAAGATCCCGAAGACCGGCCCCATCACCTTCTCGACGAAGACCGAGAGGTACGGGATGGATGCCATGATCCCGGCGACCGGGATGAAGATCGGGCCGATCGAGTGGAGTCCGGCCTTGAACTCCGCACCTAGACCGGAGTCGTCGTCCCGGATGGCTGCCACGGCGCCGACCACGACGAAGAGCATCATGATGCCGATGACGACCTGACCGATGAGCGCCATGCGCCCCTCCTTCGGGTTAGAGCTGCGTAATTGGTCCGAGACTCAGTCGGTGCGGGCGATGTCGGCGAGCAGGCGCTCGAAGTCGGGGCCGTCGAACTCCGCGACAGCCCGCTCGTACTTCTCCATCCCCCAGGACCAGAAGTCGAAGTCGATGGAGCTGACCGAGTCCTGGATCGAGGCCCAGAGCATCCAGCCGTACTTCGCGACGAGGCCCCAGAGGCGGGCACGCGCAACGCGGTGGCGGAGAAGCTGTCCGTCGTACGCCGCCATCAGCTCATCGAGCTGCTCCAGGGAGAGGTCTGCCTCGCTCCAGATGTTGCCGAGCTCGAAGCAGGCCTCGTTGTTGCCGGAGTACTCGTAGTCGATGAGCCAGATCTTGCTGCCGTCGTCGATGAAGTTGCCGGCCAGCAGGTCGTTGTTGCAGGGCACGGTCGGCATCGGTCGTGCCTCGAACGCGCGGCGGATCTGCTCCACCTGCGGCTGGAACCGGAGGTAGCCGTCGGGCAGGCGGAACCCGTGCTCCTCGACCAGGGCGAGGTAGCCGCGCTGGATGTCGAACATGTTGAAGTCGTTGACGAAACGAGGCCCGTTGTGCAACCGGCGGCACGCTTCGGCCACGCGCGGGAGGTGGTTGCCGTGGCGCAGGTCGTCGTCGGTGAACGTCTTGCCCTCGACGAAGCCGACGACCAGCAGCCCGGCGTCAGGGAGGTACTCGATGACCGGCGCCCCCACCCCAGCCTCGGCGGCAGCGACCGAGTTCAGGTGCTCCGCCTCGCGGTTGATCGCGAGCAGCTCGCTCCCCGACTGGGCGATGCGGACGACGAGCGTGCGCTCCTCGCACTCGACCTTGAGGTTGATGTTGGTGAGCCCACCGGGGAGCTCTTCCACGTGTCGCGGCTTGTCGCACAGGCAGCGAACCTGGTCGAGGACGCCGTCCCAGCGAGAGTCGGCACCTGTGGCGTTCGACTGGGGCAGGGTTGCCGTGGATTGCGTGTGGTCGACCATCGAGGAGGTACTCCCTTCAGCGGATGTCGGGCCCTTGGCCGACGATCCATGTGACGCAGGTCGCATTGCCCCGACAGTAGAGGCGGCCCCCGCTATTTGTCTAGACTTCAGGCGTTCACCGTCTAGACTTTTGACCCTAGCCAGCCCTCCTCTGTCGAACCGTCCCCATTGGTCCAGACGATAAGGTTGGCTTTGTGACAGCTCTGTCGATGGACGATGCGGTCCTCCAGGACGCCCCCGACCTGCAGGCTCCCAGCGACTTCCCGGCCCACATCCGCATCACCGAGTGGCTGGAGCGGCTGATCAGCTCCGGCGCGCTCCAGACCGGCGACAAGCTCCCCGCCGAGGTGGACGTCGCCTCAGGGCTGGGCGTGAGCCGGATGACGTTGCGTCAGGCGCTCTCCTCGCTCGAAGCCAAGGGGCTCCTCGTCCGCAAGCGAGGTCGCTGGGGGGGCAACTTCGTCGCCGAGCCGCGCATCCAGTTCGACCTGTCGGGCCTTCCGGGTTTCACCGAGCAGATGCGTCGACTCCACGTGCAGGCCGGCGCGGACGTGCTCCGGGCAACGACCCTTCGCCCGGACGCAGGCGTGCGGGAGGCGCTTCAGCTCAAGCGGGGCACCGAGGTCCACGAGGTCGTCCGCGTGCGCTCGGCGAACGGTGAGCCGATCGCACTCGAGGAGAGCTACTTCCCGGCAGACGTCTTCGACGGGCTGCTCGCGCACGCGCTGACCGGGTCCCTCTACGAGATCATGGAGCGCAGCTACGGTCGCGCACCTCATTCGGCGAGCGAGGTGCTCGATCCGGTCATGGCATCGCCCGTCCAGGCCGACCTGCTCGGCGTCGATCCAGGGGCACCGCTGATGAAGGTCACGCGGACGGCGTACGCCGTAGACGGGCACCCGGTGGAGTTCGCCTACGACTACTTCCGTGCCGACCGCACGCGCAACACGGTGCGTACCCAGGTCGACAGCGAGCCCTCCGCCGAGATCCGCACCGAACCCGCCTCCTGAGCGGGCCGGGTCGCACGGTCCGGTCAGAGTCCGGAGGCGACTCCCTCGTCCAGGATCTCGGGAGACAGATCAGCCACGACGCCGCCCGCCAGGCGTTCGAGCTGCGCCGAGGCGTTGGTGCCGCGAACCGCCAGGCAGCGCATGCCGGCGGCCAGCGCCGCGGTCACTCCCGGCACCGAGTCCTCGAAGACGAGGATCGACTCCCGCGGGACGCCCAGCATCTTCGCACCCATGTGAAAGCCCTCCGGGTCCGGCTTGCCACGAGTGACGTCTTCCTCGGTCACCATCAGTTCGATGAGGTCACCGACGGGGCTGCTGGCCAGCACGCACTCCACGTCCTCGCGCTGAGCGCCGGTGACGATCGCCATCGGGACCCCTTGGGCTGCCAGGCGCTGCACCAGCTGGACGGCCCCGGGACCGATGGGTGAACGGTCGGCGACCTTCTGCTTGTAGAGCTCACGGCGCAACCGCAGCAGCTTCTCGACCAGCTCTGCGTCCCCGGCCGACTGCTCGGCTACCGCCATCTCCACGATCTCGCGGTCGCTGTGTCCTGCGAACCGGGCGAAGTAGTCGTCCGCGGTGAGGGTCCAGCTGAGGTGTGCCTCGAACAGCTCGATGAAGATCTCGAGCAGGATTCCCTCGTCGTCGGAGAGCGTGCCGTTGAAGTCGAAGATGACGGCTCGCCGTTCGTTTCGCGTCCACTCGTGCAAGACGGCCTGGGCGCCGGTCAATGGCGGTGTGGCTGACATGGCCGGGAGTCAACCATTGACACCCGCCCGAGTCAATCGTCTAGTCTTTTGAAGTCCGCCGGCCAGTCCACCCCTGACCCGCGGCCCCCTCGACACCGACAACAGCGAGGAACGCCAGCATGAACAGAAACCTCCCCGACCGCGCCCAGGTCGTCATCGTCGGAGGCGGGGTCATCGGCACAAGCGTGGCCTACCACCTGACCAAGCTGGGCTGGACCGATGTCGTGCTGATCGAGCAGGGTCAGCTCTCGTCCGGGACGACCTGGCACGCTGCCGGGCTGGTAGGCCAGCTCCGCGCATCGGAGAGCGGGACCCGACTGGTCCAGTACTCCACCGAGCTGTACTCCGAGCTCGAGAACGAGGTCGGCCTTGGCACCGGGTACAAGCAGTGCGGCGGCGTGACGGTTGCCCGCAGCGAAGAGCGCATGACCCAGCTCCGTCGTACCGCGGCGACGGCCGAGGCCTTCGACCTCGAGTGCGAGCTGCTCACCCCCGAGGAGGCCGCTGCTCGGTACCCGATCATGCAGGTGGAGGACCTGGTCGGAGGCATCTGGCTGCCCGGAGACGGCAAGGCCAACCCGACGGACCTGACCAGCGCACTCGCCAAGGGGGCACGCCAGCGCGGCGCGAGGGTGTTCGAGCGCACCCGTGTGCTGGACATCCTCACCGCCGACGGTCGCGCGGTCGGGGTCCGCACCGATGCCGGGGACATCGAGGCCGAGGTCGTGGTCAACTGCGCCGGGCAGTGGGCCAAGCAGGTGGGAGCGCTGGCAGGCGTGAACGTCCCGCTTCACTCCGCCGAGCACTTCTACGTCGTCACCGAGCCGTTCGAAGGCGTCCACACCGACCTGCCGATCCTGCGCGACCCGGACGGCTACACCTACTTCAAGGAGGAGGTGGGCGGTCTCGTCGTCGGCGGCTTCGAGCCTGAGGCCAAGCCGTGGGTGGCCCCGGACCAGCTGCCCTACCCCTTCGAGTTCCAGCTCCTCGACGAGGACTGGGACCACTTCTCGATCCTGATGGAGAACGCGCTGCTGCGTATCCCGGCGCTGGACCACACGGGGATTCGCAAGTTCTACAACGGTCCTGAGAGCTTCACACCGGACAACCAGTTCATCCTCGGCGAGGCTCCCGAGGTGCGCAGCTTCTTCGTGGGTGCGGGCTTCAACTCCGTCGGCATCGCCTCGGCGGGAGGCGCCGGGCGCGCACTGGCCGAGTGGATCGTCAACGGAGAGCCGACCTCGGACCTCACCGGCGTCGACATCCGCCGCTTCGCGCCCTTCCACGGGAACAACCAGTGGCTGCACGACCGCGTCGGCGAGGTGCTCGGCCTCCACTACGAGGTGCCGTGGCCGAACCGCGAGATGAGGACCGCGCGACCGTTCCGCCGGTCTCCGGTGTACCACCTGCTCGAGCAGCGCAACGCGAACTTCGCCAGCCGGATGGGCTGGGAGCGAGCGAACTTCTTCGCACCGGAGGGCGTGAACCCGGCGATCGAGTACTCCTGGACCAAGCCGAACTGGCTGCCTTGGACTGCGTCCGAGCAGACGAACACCCGGCAGAACGTCACAGTGTTCGACCAGACCTCCTTCTCGAAGTTCGTGCTCGTCGGGTCCGATGCCGAGGAGGTTCTGCAGTGGATCTGCACGGCGGACGTGGCCGTCGCCCCGGGCAGAACGGTCTACACCGGCATCCTGAACGAGCGGGGCACCTACGAGTCGGACGTGACGCTGACCCGGATGAGTGAGCACGAGTACCTCATCGTGAGCAGCGCCGCGACAACCGAGCGGGACAAGGACCTCATTCGCAAGCGCATCGCGGCCGGGCAGCACGCGACCCTGTTCGATGTCACGTCCAGCTACGCCGTCTACGGAGTCATGGGCCCCAAGTCGAGAGAGCTGCTGTCCCGGCTGACCCGGGCGGACCTGAGCGAGGAGGCCTTCCCGTTCGGGTCGAGTCGCGAGATCGACCTCGACTACTCCACCGTGCGAGCCACCCGGATCACCTACGTCGGAGAGCTCGGCTGGGAGCTCTACGTCCCGACCGAGTTCGCCGTCGGGGTGTACGAGGCCCTGATCGAGGCCGGCGAGGATCTCGGAGTCACCGACGGCGGCTACTACGCCATCGAGTCCATGCGCCTGGAGAAGGGCTACCGGGCGTTCGGGCGCGAGCTGACACCCGACCACACCCCTGTCGAGGCAGGCTTGCTGTTCACCTGCAAGCTCAAGACCGACATCCCGTTCGTCGGCCGCGAGGCAGTGGAGAAGGCCAAGGTCCAGGGGCCACACCGCAAGCTGGTCTCCTTCGCGGTGAACGACCCGGACGCAATGATGTGGGGCGGCGAGCTCATCCTCCGAAACGGTGTCGCAGCCGGCCAGGTCACCTCGGCCGCCTGGGGGGAGTCGGTCGGCACGTGCGTCGGACTCGCCTATGTCTGGGACCCCGAGGGCGGACCGATCGACGCCGACTGGGTCCGCGAGGCGGAGTACCAGGTCAACATCGGTGGCCTGGTGCGCGACGTCACGGTCTCCCTCAAGCCGTTGTTCGACCCCGGCAACGCAAAGGTGCGCCCCTGAGGGGGCGGCTACTCCAAGGCCAGCACGACCTTGCCGATGCGGTCGGTGGAGTCGAGCCGCTTGTAGGCATCGTGGATGCGGGTCAGCGGGAAGACCGAGTCGATCACCGGTGACCAGCGGGCCCCTTCGACGTGCGCCAGCAGGGCGGCGAAGTCGGTCGGACTTCCCATCGACGAACCCAGGAGGTCGACCTGCTTCCAGAACACCGTGTGCACGGCGACCGTCGCCTGGTGGGCGGCCATCCGCCCGAGGGAGACGAACCGGCCTCCGGGCTCCAGCGCCTCGAGGAGCGGCTGCCAGCCGGCGCCGGTCGGATCGACGACCAGGTCAGCACCCTCAGCCACAGCGTCCTTGAGGTCGCGGCCGAAGTCGGGCCCGTTGCGTAGGACGACGCGGTCCGCGCCCAGCTCCTCGGCGACGACCTGCTTCTCCTTGCTCGAGGTCACCGCGACCACCCGAGCACCGAGGGCGGCGGCCATCTGGATCGCAAACGCGCCCACCCCGCTCGACGCCGCAGTCACCACGACCGTCTCGCCGGCGGTCAATCGCCCGCGCGTCACCAGGCCTCGCCAGGCCGTGACCCCGGCCAAGGGAAGCGCCGCCGCCTCCTCCCAGGTGAGGCGCGTCGGCTTCGGGAACACGTTCTCGGCCGGTACGGCGACGAGCTCGGCGTGCGTGCCGTCCGTGGGCGAGCCCAGGATCTCGTAGCGAGGTCCAGGCGCCAGCCGGCTCTCGCCCCACCAGAGCGAGGGTGACACCACGACCTCAGCCCCCAGCCGCACGTCCTCGACACCGTCCCCGAGTGCGACCACCACACCGGCACCGTCCGAGCCGATGACCGAGGGCCGTTCCAGGCTCTCTCGGTCGGCGACGGTCATCGCGTCGAGGCGGTTCAGCGCCGCTCGGACCAGACGGACCAGGACCCACCCCTCGGGGACGTCCGGGTCGGGCCACTCGCGCACCTGGATCGGGTCGCTGTCGGGATCGGGGCTCAGCACCGCTGCACGCACGGGGACTCCCTCAGCTAGGACGGCCGACTGGCC
>JBFIWG010000185.1:0-6924 GCA_041606495.1 Nocardioidaceae bacterium | reverse complement strand
CGGGGGCCTGAGATCACTTGGCCTTCTTCTTGCCGGCGACGGTGCGCTTGGGGCCCTTGCGGGTACGCGCGTTGGTCTTGGTGCGCTGACCGCGGACGGGCAGACCCTGACGGTGCCTGCGGCCCTGGTAGCTGCCGATCTCGATCTTGCGACGGATGTCGGCCTGGACCTCGCGACGGAGGTCACCCTCGATCTTGAAGTTGGCTTCGATCTCGTCACGGAGCTTGACCAGCTCCTCGTCACCCAGCTGGTGCACACGCATGTTCGGGTCAACCCCGGTCGTGGCCAGCAGAGACTGGGCGCGGGTACGGCCGATGCCGTAGATGTAGGTAAGTGCGACCTCGATGCGCTTGTCGCGCGGGAGGTCCACACCAACGAGGCGTGCCATGTAGGCGGTGTCCCTTCAATCATTTGGAGGTGTCTGTTCGTGCCGCGTCCCCACCCGCCTCGGTCCGTCGTACAGACGAGCCATAGGTAGGGCCCCAGCCTCCAGTCCGGGGGTCACATCCACGAGGGATGAGCGGTCACGATCGGTGGGCCACGGATCGGCCCGGTTCTTCAGTTGTGCTGCGACTCAGCCCTGGCGCTGCTTGTGGCGCGGGTTCTCGCAGATGACCATGACGCGGCCGTGGCGACGAATCACCTTGCACTTGTCACAGATCGGCTTGACGCTCGGGTTGACCTTCATTTTCGAAGCTCTTCCATGTGAACGACTCCGAACGCTCGGGAGCGACCGGGGTCATGTGGACGGCTGGCAGTACCGATTTCTCGGGTGTTACTTGTACCGGTAGACGATCCGCCCGCGGGTGAGGTCGTACGGCGAAAGCTCGACGACGACTCGGTCCTCGGGAAGGATTCGGATGTAGTGCTGACGCATCTTGCCGCTGATGTGGGCGAGGACCTTGTGCCCGTTGCTCAGCTCTACCCGGAACATCGCGTTCGGGAGCGCTTCGACAACGGTGCCTTCGATCTCGATCACGCCTTCTTTCTTCGGCATGTCCTCCGCAATCTGTTGGTGGCTGGTCTACCGTTGGCCCGGGAACCTCCCGGCTGCTGCCGGGTGGACCTCGTGAAGCCCGTCCGAGAACCCCTTCCCGGACCAAAGGCGCGCAGACTCACTCGAGTCGCCGTCTTGTTCGCCGGGCAGCCGCTGGGCACCACGAAACAGGCCCACGTTGGGCCGACGTATGAGTCTAGGCCAAAACAGCGCCCGACCGTTAATCCATCCCCCGTTGAGCCGCGGGTTCTGCACCGTTGAGCCGCGGGTTCTGCCGGCGTGCCGCGGCACAAGGCCCGGCCCTACCCGGCATAAGACCCGGCTCAACCCGGCACAAGGCCCGGCTCAACCCGGCACAAGGCGCGGCTCAACGAGAAAAGCGGGTGGGTCAGCGGCCGCCGAAGGGGACGCCGAGCTCCTTGAGCTTGGCCTCTCCCCCGTCGAGGGCGGTCAGGATCCAGGCACCGTTCGGGGTCAGAGTGAAGGAGTGCTCGAAGTGCGCGGCCACAGAGCCGTCGTCGGTCTTGACGGTCCAGTCGTCGGCGAGCACATGGGTCGCCGGGTCGCCGAGCACGATCATCGGCTCCACCGCCAGCGCGAGACCCTCGACCAGCTTGGGCCCCTTGCCCGGTTTGCCGTAGTTGGGCACGTTGGGCGGCTGGTGCATCGCTGAGCCGATCCCGTGTCCGACGTACTCCTCGATGACGCCGTACCCGCCCTGGCTGCGGACGTAGGACTCGACTGCGTGCGAGATGTCGGTGACCCGACCGCCCAGACGTGCGGCGGCGAAGCCACGCCACATCGCCTCCTCGGTCACCCGCATCAGCTCGAGGGCCTCGTCGGCGACGTCGCCGACCGCGACCGTGATGGCAGCGTCGCCGTGCCAGCCGTCCACGATGGCGCCGCAGTCGATGGAGACGATGTCACCCTCGGCGATCACCCGGTCACCGGGGATCCCGTGCACCACCTCGTCGTTGACCGACGCGCAGATGCTGCCGGTGAACCCGTGGTAGCCCTTGAACGACGGGCTCGCTCCGGACGAGCGGATGTTGTCCTCGGCGATCTGGTCGAGCTCGAGGGTGGTCATCCCGGCGCGGACCGACTTCCGCAGCAGCTCCAGCGTCTCCCCGACCACCAGGCCGGCCAGACGCATCTTCTCGATCTGCTCGCGGGTCTTGATCTCGATGCCGCGTTCCATGAACATCGCGGTGCCCTAGCTCGTCGATTTGGGTCGAACCCGAGCGAGCTGGGCAAAGACCCGCTCCGTGACCTCGTCGACCTCGCCCATGCCGTCGACCTCGACGAGCTTCCCGCGCTGGGCGTAGACCTCGATCAGCGGCGCGGTCTGCTCGTTGTAGATCGCCTGCCTGCGACGGATCACCTCTTCGGTGTCGTCAGCTCGGCCCTCGATGGTCGCCCGGGCGAGCAGTCGCTGGACGAGCTCGTCCTCGTCGACGGTGAGTACGACGACCGCCTCGATCGACTTGCCGGAGGCGGCGAGCATCGCGTCGAGCTCCTCGACCTGAGCCACGGTGCGAGGGTAACCGTCGAGGAGGAAGCCATCTGCGGCGTCTGGCTCGGCGAGCCGGTCACGGACCATGCCGTTGGTGACCTCGTCGGGAACGTAGTCGCCGGCGTCCATGAAGCCCTTGGCCTCGAGCCCGAGCGGCGTGCCCTGGGAGACGTTCGCGCGGAAGATGTCACCGGTCGAGATTGCAGGGACCGACAGCCGACCCGAGATGATCTTCGCCTGGGTGCCCTTGCCTGCCCCCGGGGGGCCCATCAGGATGATCCGCATCAGCGCAGGAACCCTTCGTAGTTCCGCTGCTGCAGCTGGCTCTCGATCTGCTTCACCGTGTCCAGCGCAACTCCGACCATGATCAGGATCGACGTACCGCCGAACGGGAAGTTCTGGTTGGCACCGATCAGCGCGAACGCGATGAGCGGGGTCAGCGCGATCAGGCCGAGGTAGAGCGCGCCCGGCGCGGTGATCCGGGAGAGCACGTAGCCGAGGTACTCCTCGGTCGGCTTGCCTGCTCGGATCCCCGGGATGAAGCCGCCGTACTTCTTCATGTTGTCGGCCACCTCCTGGGGGTTGAAGGTGATCGCCACGTAGAAGTACGTGAAGAAGATGATCAGACCGAAGTAGACCGCCATGTAGAGCGGGTGCGAGCCGTCGACGAAGTACGTCGAGATCCAGCGCGTCACCATGGAGCTCCCGCTCTGGTCGAACTGGGTGGCCAGCGCGGGAAGGTACAGCAGGCTCGAGGCGAAGATGACCGGGATGATGCCGGCCTGGTTCACCTTGAGCGGGATGTACGTCGATGAGCCACCGAACATGCGTCGGCCCACCATGCGACGGGCGTACTGGACCGGGATCCGGCGCTGTGCCTGCTCGATGAAGATGACCGCCGCAACAAGAACGAGTCCGATCGCGATCACGATGCCGAAGATCCACCAGCTCTGCTGGGAGGTCTTGACCGACCACAGGGCGGACGGGAAGGTGGCGACGACCTGGGTGAAGATCAGGATCGACATGCCGTTGCCGATGCCGCGGTCGGTGATCAGCTCGCCGAGCCACATGATGACAGCGGTGCCCGCGGTCATGGTGAGGACCATGATCGCCATGGTCATCACGCTGTCCTCGTTGTGGAGCAGCGGCTGGTCACAGTTCTGCAGCAGCTGGCGGTTGCGGGCCAGGGCGGTGATGCCGGTGGCCTGCAGGATCGCCAGAGCAAGAGTGAGATACCGGGTGTACTGGGTGATCTTGGTCTGGCCGGCCTGGCCCTCCTTCTTGAGGGCGTCCAGCCGTGGAATGACCACGACCAACAGCTGCAGGATGATGCTCGCGGTGATGTACGGCATGATGCCGAGCGCGAAGACGGTGAGCTGCAGCAGCGCTCCCCCGGAGAACAGGTTGATCAGCCCGTAGAGGCCGTCGTTCTCGATCTGCCGGAAGCAGGCCTGCACGTTGGCGACGTGCACACCGGGAGTGGGAGTCTGCGAACCCAGCCGGAAGATCACGATGATCAACAGGACAAACAGCAACTTGCGTCGCAGGTCCGGTGTCCGGAACGCGTTGGCGAAAGCGCCTAGCACCTGGTCCTCTTTCTTGACGTGCGGGTATCCGGCTCTTAGCAGCGGGACCCCGGAAGCCTAACAGGCAAGCAGCATCGAACCGACCGGTACCGAGCTACGCCCCCGAAATGTAAGACAGGGGCGCAGCCGGCTGATGCCGTTCTGCGCCCCTGTCCTCTGAGCTTGTTACCGAGTCACAGCTCGGTGGTGCTACCACCGGCTGCAGCGATCTTCTCCTTCGCCGCGGCGGAGAACGCGTGCGCGCTCACCTGCACGGCAACCGAGATCTCGCCCGAGCCGAGCACCTTGACCGGGTGGCCGCCGCGGACGGCGCCCTTGCGGACCAGGTCCTCGACACCGACGGTGCCCCCCTCGGGGAAGAGCTCGCTCAGGCGGTCAAGGTTGACCACCTGGAACTCGACCTTGAAGGGGTTCTTGAAGCCCTTGAGCTTGGGCAGACGCATGTGAATCGGCATCTGGCCACCCTCGAAGCTGGCCGGCACCTGGTAACGAGCCTTCGTTCCCTTGGTACCGCGACCAGCCGTCTTACCCTTCGAAGCCTCACCGCGACCCACACGGGTCTTTGCGGTCTTGGCTCCCGGGGCGGGACGCAAGTGATGCAGTTTGAGCGTCATGTCAGTCGACCTCCTCGACGACGATCATGTGCCTGACCGTCGCGAGCATTCCGCGGATCTCCGGGCGATCCTCCTTGACGACGATGTCGCCAATGCGCTTGAGACCAAGCGTGCGGAGGGTGTCCCGCTGGTTCTTCTTGCAGCCGATCGTCGATCGCTTCTGCTCGACCTTGAGGCGTGCCATTACTGAGCCACCTCCGCGCGTGCCTTGAGCAGCGCGGCCGGAGCGACGTCCTCGACGGACAGCCCGCGACGCGCAGCCACGGCCTCCGGCTCCTCGAGGCCACGGAGGGCCTCGACGGTCGCGTGCACGATGTTGATCTGGTTCGACGAACCGAGCGACTTGCTCAGGACGTCGTGGATGCCGGCGCACTCCAGCACGGCGCGCACCGGGCCACCGGCGATAACACCGGTACCAGGGGCAGCCGGACGGAGCAGGACGACACCTGCTGCCTTCTCGCCCTGCACGGGGTGCGGGATCGTGCCCTGGACGCGGGGAACCTTGAAGAAGTTCTTCTTGGCTTCCTCGACACCCTTGGCGATCGCCGCGGGAACTTCCTTGGCCTTGCCGTAACCGACACCGACCATGCCATCGCCGTCACCGACGATCACGAGGGCGGTGAAGCTGAAGCGACGACCACCCTTCACGACCTTGGCGACACGGTTGATCGCGACGACACGCTCGATGTAGGCGGTCTTCTCAGCAGCCTGGCCTCCACGACGGTCGTCACGGTTGCCGCGCCGCTCGCCACCGGCACCGCCACTACGGCGCTGGGGTCCGCTCATTCGAACTACCTCTTCCTTCTTGTCAGTTCGCGATCAGAACGCGAGGCCGCCCTCGCGGGCGCCATCGGCTAGGGCGGCTACGCGCCCGTGGTACTTGTTGCCGGCGCGGTCGAAGACCACACCCTCGACGCCAGCCGCCTTGGCACGCTCGGCGACTAGCTCGCCGACCTTCTTCGCCTTGGCGGACTTGTCGCCATCGAAGGAGCGGAGATCCGCTTCCATCGTGCTTGCCGACGCAATCGTCTTGCCGACGACGTCGTCCACGACCTGCACCGTGATGTGCTTGGTGGAACGGGTGACCACCAGACGCGGCCGCTCCGCCGTGCCCGCAACCTTCTTGCGGCCACGGACCTGACGACGCAGACGCGAAGCGGTACGAGTGCTCGTGTGCTTGCCAGCCCTGAGTGCGATAGCCATCGTCACTTACCAGCCTTTCCGACCTTGCGGCGGATCTGCTCGCCCGCGTAGCGAACGCCCTTGCCCTTGTAGGGCTCCGGCTTACGCAGCTTGCGGATCTTAGCGGCGACCTCGCCGACCAACTGCTTGTCAATGCCCTGGACGCCGAGCTTGGTGGGGCCATCGACCGTGAACGTGATGCCCTCGGGGGCGTCGAACGTGATCGGGTGCGAGTAGCCGAGCTGGAACTCGAGCTGGGTCGGGCCCTTGGAGAGGACTCGGTAACCAACGC
This sequence comes from Nocardioidaceae bacterium, assembly GCA_041606495.1. Lineage (GTDB taxonomy): Bacteria > Actinomycetota > Actinomycetes > Propionibacteriales > Nocardioidaceae > Nocardioides_C. Next base: position 740 of record JBFIWG010000185.1, on the reverse strand, counting down.
CGACGATCTCGAGCTTCTTCTCGTAGCCCTCCGTCACGCCGGTCACCATGTTGGCGATCAGCGTGCGGGTGAGACCGTGCAGGGACTTGCTTTCGCGCTCGTCGTTCGGACGGTTCACCTCAAGGGCGCCGTCCTCACTCCGGGCAACGGTGATCGGGGCAGCAACGGTGTGCGACAGGGTGCCCTTGGGGCCCTTGACGGTCACTGTGCGCTCTTCCACGGCTACGTCAACACCGGACGGGACCGTGACGGGGAGCTTGCCAATACGCGACATGCTTAGTTCTCCTCCTGGTCCTTCGTCACCAGACGTAGGCGAGGACTTCCCCACCTACGCCCTTCTGGTTGGCCTGACGGTCCGTCAGCAGGCCCTGGCTGGTCGAGATGATCGCGACACCGAGGCCGCCGAGCACCTTGGGCAGACCGGTGGCCTTGGCGTACACACGCAGACCGGGCTTGCTGATGCGGCGGACGCCGGCGATCGAGCGCTCCCGGTGCTGGCCGTACTTGAGGCTGAGGGTCAGCGTCTTGCCAACCTGCCCCTCGGGGGCGTCCTCAACCTTCCAGGAGGTGATGTAACCCTCCTGCTGGAGAATCTCGGCGACGCCAGCCTTCAGCTTGCTGTACGGCATCGTCACCGAGTCGTGGTACGCCTGGTTGGCGTTACGCAGACGAGTAAGCATGTCTGCGATCGGGTCAGTCATCGTCATGGCCTGAGGCCTCTTTCCCACCGTGGTTTCGCT
>JBFIWG010000184.1:0-6933 GCA_041606495.1 Nocardioidaceae bacterium | reverse complement strand
GGGATGCGGATCGTGCGGGCCTGGTCGGCCATCGCGCGGGTGATCGCCTGCCGGATCCACCAGGTGGCGTAGGTGGAGAACTTGTAGCCCTTGGTGTAGTCGAACTTCTCAACCGCACGGATCAGACCGAGGTTGCCCTCCTGGATCAGGTCCAGGAACAGCATGCCGCGGCCGGTGTAGCGCTTGGCGAGGGAGACCACGAGTCGCAGGTTGGCCTCGAGCAGGTGGTTCTTGGCACGACGGCCGTCGTCGGCGATCCACTCGAGCTCTTCGGTGGCCTTGGCCGAGAGCTTGCCGCCCTGGGCCAGCTTCTCCTCGGAGAACAGGCCGGCCTCGATGCGCTTGGCGAGCTCGACCTCCATCTCGGCGTTGAGGAGGGGCACCTTGCCGATCTGCTTGAGGTAGTCCTTGACCGGGTCGGCGGTCGCGCCGGCGACCATGACCTGCTGCTCGGGCTCGTCGGTGTCGTCGGCCGCGGAGATGACGAAGCCCTGCTTCTCGTCTTCCTTCAGCGTCGGGTCCTTGGCCAGGTCCTTCTCGAACTGCTCGTCGGGAAGGTCCGGCAGCACCTTCTTGCCGTCGGGACCGATCACCGGGGCGGCGGTGCCGTTCGGGTCGACCTCGGCGGTCTTCGCGGCAGCAGCCTTCTTGGCGGCCGTCTTCTTGGCGGCGGCGGTCTTCGCCGCAGGCTTCTCGACCGGCTCTTCAGCAGCCTTCTTGGCGGACGCCTTCTTGGCGGGCGCCTTCTTGGCTGTGCTGGCCTTGACCGTGGTGCGGTTGCTCGCGGCAGCGGCAACCTTCTTGCGCGCGGCCGAGTCGTCGGCAGACAGAACCACGGTGACCCCTTCCTCGCTCAGAAACCTGAGCAGAGCCTTCAGGTGCTGCGGGGAGATGGCAGCGGCCTCGCTGGTGTCACGGACTGCTCCTGCAGTGACCTGTCCGGTCAACTTGCCAAGCTCAACAAGGGCGACGAGCTCAGGGTGAGCGAGTACTTCGGCGGGAAGCTTGCGGGACGTGCTCGAGGACACGAACTACCTCTCGTAAACGGTTCAGGGGCGCGGCAAAGCCCGTACACGTCAAGAGCCGCAGGTCCATTCTGACACGGCGACCCCTGATTCCAAGTCAGGGCCCCGAAGATGAAGCGGCAGCGCCTCTCTTCTTCTCCTTCTTGAACGCTCGCACCCTCTCCAGTGACGTGGCGTCAACCACATCAGCCACGGACCGGAACGAGCCGTCCTCGGCGTAGTCACCGGCGACCTCGGCCCAACCCTCCGGGCGAACGTCGAGCTGCTTGCCGACGAGGGCCACGAAAATCTGCGCCTTCTGTTTGCCGAAGCCGGGCAGTGCCTGGAGCCGTTGGAGCAGGTCACGACCGCTCGTGGCCTCCAGCCAGAGACGGTCGGTCTGTCCGTCGTAGTCGGCGACGATCGCCGCGGCGAGCGCCTGGATCCGCGCGGCCATCGAGCCGGGGAACCTGTGCACAGCCGGCGGAGTGGCACAGAGCTCCGCGAAGGTCTCGGGGTCGGCCGCCGCGATCTCGGACGGGTCCAGGGAGCCGAACCGCTCGAGGATCTTCGCCGGCCCGGCAAACGCCCGCTCCATCGGGAACTGCTGATCGAGCAGCATTCCCGACAGAAGGGCGAACGGGTCGTCGGAGAGGACCTGGTCGGCCTTCTCGTCCTGAGCGATCTGGATCCGGGGCACGGTGGGGACTACTCCCCTGCCTTCACCGCGAGGACCGGGCACGGGGCGTCGAGCAGCACACGCTGGGCGTTGCTGCCCAGGATCAGCTTGCCGACCGGTGACCGGCGACGGAGACCGATCACGATGAACTCGGCGTCGACCTCGGTGGCGACGTTCACGAGGTCCTCGGCCGGGTCCATGCCACGGACGAGCTGCCGGACCTCGTGCTCGACGCCGGCCTCACGCAACGCGGACTTGACCTCTTCGAGCTGGGCCTCGGACTCGATGGCGTCGTCACGGTCGAACTCGCGGCCACCGCGGTGGGAGTTGACGACGACGAGGCGCGAGTTGCGCAGCTTGGCCTCCTCGGCCGCACGACGCAAGGCTGCCTTGCCTTCGGACTTGGGTACGTACCCCACGACGATGGTCCCCATTGACCGCCCTCTCTAGCGTGACCTAACGGGCTCGCAGATCCGGAGCCCTCCGCGAGCACGCTACCGCAGGAGAGGCCGCCTGGTCGCCTGTGGACGAACCGGAGCACCGAGACGACGGTCCGTGCAGTCTGGAGGCGTGCGCACTATCGACGACCACCATGCTCGGCTTCGCTCCGAGGTCGCCCGACTTCGAGCGTCCGTCTGCCGACGCGTGGCCGATCTGACGGTGCACGTCGGCACGGTCGGAGGCGCGTTCGCCTCGCTCGTGGTCGGCGCCGGCGACATCGCCTCCGTCGACGGCTCGCTGAGGGCCGACGTGCTGTCCCGGCTGATCGAGCAGGGTGCCGACGACGGGGACACGGTCTGGATCTGGCGTGCGGGTATGCCGTCCTTGCACGACCTCGACCTGGCGTGGATGTCCGCGGCAGTCTTGGCGTTCGGCACGCACGGCCGGGTCCTCCGCGGGTGCTACGCGATCACCTGGACAGGGTGGCTCGACATCCGCTCCGGGGACATCCGGGTCTGGAAGAGGCTGCGGGTCTGACTACTGCCAGGTGTGTGCAGGCTCGTTGGAGTGCATGTTGGCGCGGTACTCGTTCAGCGTCTTGCGCAAGGCTTCCATCCGGTCCCCCGAGCCAGCGTCGTACACGTTGTGGAACTTGTCGATGAACCAGGAGGCACCGTTCTGCCCGGTCAGGCAGCGCTGCTCGATGATGCCGAGCAACCGGTCGCTCTCCTCCGACTCGACACCCCAGGCGTCCAGGCCCGCACGCGCCATCGGCAGGAGCCGGCGAAGAACGAGCTCGGTGGCGGGCACCTGTCCCAGCCCGGGCCAGTACACGTTGGCCTCGATGCCCTGTCGCGCGGCAACGTGGAAGTTCTCCTCGGCCGCACTGAACGACATCTGGGACCACAGCGGCCGCTCGTGCTCGGCCAGGGTCCGGATCAGCCCGAAGTAGAAGGCGGCGTTGGCCAGGGTGTCGACGACGGTCGGGCCGGCTGGCAGGACGCGGTTCTCCACGCGCAGGTGCGGCATCCCCTCGACGACGTCGTACACAGGTCGGTTCCAGCGGTAGATCGTCCCGTTGTGCAGCCGCAGCTCGTGCAAGGAGGGCGTCTCGCCACGCTCGAGCACCTCGAGCGGGTCCTCGTCCTCGAGGATGGGAAGAAGTGCTGGGAAGTATCGAGCGTTCTCCTCGAAGAGGTCGAAGATCGAGTTGATCCAGCGCTCGCCGAACCAGACCCGTGGCCGGACGCCCTGAGCCTTGAGCTCCTCGCTGCGCGTGTCCGTCGCCTGCTCGAACAACGCGATGCGGGTCTCGTGCCACAGCTCCTTGCCCAGTAGGAACGGCGAGTTCGCGCCCAGCGCGAGCTGCACGCCGGAGATCGCCTGTGAGGCGTTCCAGTAGGCGGGGAAGTCGTCCGGACTGACCTGCACGTGGAACTGCGTGCTGGTGCAGGCGGCCTCGGGCACGATCGAGTCCGCGGTGGTTCGCAGCCGGTCGACTCCGGCGATGTCGATGACGATGTCCTCGCCGCGAGCCTGGAGGATCTGGTCGCTGAGCAGCTGGTAGCGAGGGTTCCCGCTCAGCGAGGACACCGCCATGTGCCCCTCCGCGAGCGTCGGAAGGATCCCGATCATCACCATGTGGGCCCCGACCTCGCGGGCCTTGGCCTCGGCGTCGTTCAGGCTGGCCCGGACGCCCTCCTCGTAGTCGGTGAAGCCTCGGTCCTTCAGCTGCTTGGGCGGCACGTTGATCTCGAGGTTGAACTGGCCGAGCTCGGTCTGGAAGTCGGGATCGGCGATCGCCTCGAGTGCTTCCGAGTTCTTGAACGACGGGTTGCCGTCGTCGTCGACGAGGTTGAGCTCGATCTCCAGGCCGGTCATCGGGTGGTCGAACTCGAAGCGTGACTCGCCCAGCATCCGGGCGAAGACGTCAAGGCAGCGATGGACCTTCTCGCGGTACCGCGTCCGGTCCTCGCGAGTGAACTCCTGCTGTGTGACCTCTTCGCCCATGTCGGCAGCCTAGAGTGAAAGAACTCCCGCTGCCCAGCACCGGACCCTGCAACGAGCTGCCGGTCGCGTCAGTCCACGGAGAATCCCCAGTAGCAGGCACTCGCGCCGTAGCCGATCCACAGCCAGGTGCCACCGGTGAAGATCGCGGGGATCATTGACGCTCCGCAGTACGCAACCCGGATGCGGCGCTTGGCCCACCAGTCGGGCTCCCGCATGAATCCCGGACGGTTGCAGAAGGTCATGTTCGTCGGGTAGCCCTGCGCGAAGCAGCGGTCGCGATTGGTGAACGTGCCCCACTGGTCGGCGCGGTTGAAAGGTCCGGAACTCGACACCGTACGGGCGCTCCGTCTGTTCCACTGTCGCTCAGCGGTCCGCAGGATGCGCCGCTTTGCAATCTTCGGATAGCCCAACTTCTGCCGTGCCTTGCCATACCTGCCGCGCTCGTACGCGGCCTTGTGCTGCCGAGGGCTGGAGCAGGTGTAGTCGTCCGAGCAGTGCAGCCTCTGAGCGCTCGCGGGCTCCGCAGTGGCCCGCTGCATTGCGGCGCCGTCGGCCCGGTCGCCGAGGGCGCCGAACACCAGCAGGGTGACGATCAGGGCCAGGACGCTGCCGATCACGAAGCCGCGCCAGCCGTTGAGCCAGGGGTGGTTGAAGTTCTTCACGAGGGTTCCTTCGGTAGTCATCGGGTTCAGCCCGCGAACAGGGTCAGGTCGCTGTGGTCGACGGGTCGCCAGGAGGACGGGGACACGGCACCCGTGAGTGCCTGGGTCAGCAACCCCGCCAGTCGGTAGCCCGGCTCCGCCTCCTGGCACCGTTCGACGGCGCACCAGGCCAGAGCGCCGTCTCCGGTCAACCAGGCGGCGAAGCCGAGCAGCGCTGCCGGCGCCGCGAGCAGCTCCATCGGCGACCGCCGGACCAGGTCGCGCCACAGCGACAGGTGACGCTCGGCGGTCGTCCGGCTCATCTCGGCCCAGGCGACGTCGCGGACCTCGACCGCGATCATCGCGACGAGCAAGCGGCCGGCGTCGTGGTCGTCGAGGGGGTCACCGTCTGCCAGGTAGCGCCGCACGCGGTGTCGGACCCACTTGCCCTCGCGCACCAGATGCGCCCTTGCGCCGTCCGGCGCGGGCGGACCCAAGGGCAGTCGCGCGGCCGCCTGGAACCGGTCCATCGCGGCGTCGGCGGCCTCACCGACCGCGTCGATCGCCTCGAGATCGGTGCCGATCAGGGATTCGGCGAGCTCGCGACGACTGCCCAGGGTGATTCGGCCGTCGAGGACCGCCTGCGCGGTGAAGCGGTGCGACGCAAGGTCGTACGGCGTGCCCTCGGGAGGGCAGCACGGACCGTCGCAGGCGTCGATCCGGAACCAGCGCCCGTCGTCCACCCGCAGCGTCTCGACCACGTCGACCCCTGCCCCCTCGAGACCGGCGCACAGACGGTCACCAACGGTCTCGGCCTTGAGCTCGTCGTCGCTGTAGACCACGACCGCCGCGTGCTGGAGCCCGTTGCGCCGCCCCACCCCGACGAGATGGTCGACCAGGGCCTGGGTCTCCGCCGGGTCCTCCGGCAGGTCCACCCGGGCATGGCAACAGCTGGTGTCCGCGCCAAGTGCCAGGAGCACCACCGACTCGTCGGGATGGAAGCCGAAGACGCCTGGCACGACTGCGAGCAGGTCGACGGGACTGGTCACGGTGAGGTTTCGAGTGGTCGTCATGGTCCAACCGTCGCCGCGGCGCGGCCTCACCGGTGGAGTCACTTCGGCGGCGGTGGACGACGCGAGCGGTGCCGATGGCTGGGGACGAGAAGTGGCTTGACGCCGGGTGCGCCGACCGGTCCGCATCGCCGTGCATGATGGGCGTGTGCGCACCGACCCGACGATCCTTCACATGGATCTCGACGCGTTCTTCGCCGCGGTCGAACAGCGTGACAAGCCGTCCCTGCGAGGCAAGCCGGTGGTCGTGGGCGGGGTCGGCGGGCGAGGCGTGGTCGCCACCGCGTCGTACGAAGCCCGCGCGTTCGGGGTCAGGTCGGCGATGTCGACCCGGGAGGCCAGGTCGCGCTGTCCGCACGCGGCGTTCCTCAGCGGCCGGTTCGGCGCCTACCGGGAGAGCAGCCTCAAGGTGATGGGGCTGCTTCGGGAGCTGTCCCCGTTGGTGGAGCCGCTGTCCCTGGACGAGGCGTTCGTCGACCTTGCGGCGGCTGGCCTCGACGATTTCTCTGTCGCGGCCGTCACCGCCGTTGCCGAGCAGCTCAAGCACGACATCCGCGAGACCACCGGCGGACTTTGTGGCTCGGTAGGCATCGGCACCTCGAAGCTCGTCGCGAAGATCGCCAGCGACCTCGAGAAGCCCGACGGGCTGGTCGTCGTACCTCCTGGCACCGAGCGGGACCTGCTGCGGCCGATGAAGGTCACGGTGATCCCGGGGGTGGGTCCGGCCACCGCCGAAAGGCTCCGCCGGGTCGGGGTGCACACGGTCGAGGAGCTCGAGCAGGTCGACGAGGAGGAGCTCGTCCGGATCGTCGGGCAGGCCCACGGCCGCTCGTTGTACCGCCTCGCCCGCGCCGACGACGACCGTCCGGTGGTGTCCGAGCGCGAGGCGAAGTCGGTCAGCGCCGAGGACACCTACGACACCGACCTGGTCGACCCGCGGCTGCTCGAGGGCCTGCTGGACCGGCAGGCAACCAAGGTCACCGAACGGCTTCGCAAGGCACGCCTGTCGGGGCGGACCATCACGGTGAAGGTTCGCCTGCACGACTTCTCCACCCACACCCGGTCCACGACCCTGTCGGGTCCGACCG
>JBFIWG010000183.1:0-6949 GCA_041606495.1 Nocardioidaceae bacterium | reverse complement strand
CGGTCCAGGGTGGCCAGCTCCTCGGGCCAGCGGGCCTGGCCGTTGCCGAAGCCGTGGGTGAGGCTCGCGCTCGCGAAGCCGCCGTTGCGGCCGCTGGCCTGGTCCCCGCAACGCCCGGCCTCGAGCAGCACCACGTCGCGGTCGGGGTAGCGCTCCTTGGAGCGAAGCGCGCTCCAGAGGCCGGCGTAGCCACCGCCGACCACGACGAGATCCGCGGTGGTGACACCGTCAAGTGCCGGTTCGGGCTCCGGCCGCAGCGGGTCGGCCAGCCAGAACACCCCGGGCACTGCCGCGGCCAGGGCCTCCGCCGCGGGCGTCTCGAGGTCGGTGTGCACCACGGCTAGCGGGCGCGACGGCGCTGCATCGAACCGCTGCCGATCACGAGCAGCAGGGCGACCAGGAACATCACGGTCCCCACGACGTTCACCTGTGGCGGGATACCGCGCTGGGCGGAGCCCCAGACGAACATCGGGAACGTGATCGTGCTGCCGTGGTTGAAGTTGGTGATGATGAAGTCGTCGAACGAGAGCGAGAAGCTCAGCAGCGCCGCCGCCAGGATGCCCGGGAACACCAGCGGGAAGGTGACCCGCCAGAACGCCTGCCACTCGTTCGCGTACAGGTCCATGGCCGCCTGCTCGAAGTTGCCGTCCAGCCCCGCCAGCCGTGCCTTCACGGTCACCACCACGAAGGACAGGCAGAACATGATGTGCGCGACCAGGATCGACCAGAAGCCGAGGGTGCCGGCCAGACCCGCACTGGTGAACAACGCCAGCAGCGACGACCCCATCACGACCTCCGGGGTGGCCATCGGCAGGAAGATCAGCAAGCTGGTCGCCGAGCGGCCGCGGAACCTGTGGCGAACCAGCGCGAAGGCTACGAGGGTGCCGAGGATGGTGGCGAACAAGGTGGCCAGGAACCCGATCTGGAGACTCTTCACCACCGACTCGCACATGCCCGCAGGCCCGCAAGGGTCGAGCCAGTTGGCCAGCGTGAAGCCGCTGAACTCGTAGGCCAGCCTGCCCTCTGGGTCGTTGAACGACATCAGTACGACGAAGAAGATCGGCAGGAACATGTAGAGCAGCACGAGCATCGCCAGGGCCAGCACCACGTGGTCGCCGACCAGCCTGCCGGTGCGCTGCAGCAGGGTCATACCAGCTCCTCCGTCCCGGCACGTCGGACGTAGGCGAGCACCATGAGCACGATCGCGATCATCAGGATCACCGAGCAGGCCGCGGCGATCGGGTAGTTCAGCTGGACCAGGAACGTGTTGTCGATGACGTTGCCGATCATGTACTGGCGCGGCGTACCGAGCAGCTCGCTGTTGATGTAGTCACCGGCTGACGGGATGAACGTCAGCAGAGTTCCGGCGACCACGCCCGGCATCGAGAGAGGCAGGGTGATCTTGCGGAACGACGTGAACCCGTTGGCGTACAGGTCCTTGCCCGCCTCGATCAGCCGAGAGTCCAGCTTCTCCAGGCTGGCGTAGAGCGGCAGCACCATGAACGGCACGAAGTTGTAGGTCAGGCCCATCACCACCGCGACCGACGTGGCCAGCAGGCGACCGTCCTCACCGAGCAGCCCGATCGTCTTCAGGGTCTCCACCACGAAGCCGTTGTCGGAGAGGATCGACTTCCAGGCCAGGGTGCGCACAAGGAAGCTGGTGAAGAACGGCGCGATGACCAGCACCAGCATCAGGTTCTTCCACCGACCAGCCTTGAAGGCGATGGTGTAGGCCAACGGGTAGGCGAGAAGCAGCGCCAGCAGCGTGGCCGACGAGACGTAGAGCAGCGAGCGCAGGAACGAGGAGCGGTACGTCGAGATCGCGTTCGGGTAGTTCTCGAACGACCAGGTCATCGCGTAGCCGGTGTCGAGCGAGCCGTTCGGGTCGTACAACGAGGTCGCGCCCAGCTGGATCGTCGGCACGGCGAAGAAGATGACCAGCCACAGCATGCCCGGCAGCAGGAGCAGGTAGCCGGTGGCCCAACCCGCCCGCCGCCGTCGCCGTCTCCGCGCGTCCTCCGGGTCGTGCGGGTCCTGCCGAGCCACCTGCCCGATGTCGGACACGGTCACGACTCGGCTCCCGCTGCAGCCAGCTCGCTGTCGTAGGCCTCGTCGCCGGCGTGGGCGTCCTGCGCGGCGTCAAGGAGGAAGGTGTGCGCCGACCGCCAGTGCAGGTCGACCCGGTCGCCGCCCCGGAAACCTTCGCGTGCGCCGGTGTTCTGCTCGAACACGGTCAGCTCCTGGCCCCATGGCATGCGGACGAGGTACTGCGTGCTGACGCCGATGAAGCTGACGTCGGTGACGGTGCCGCCACGGACCACGTTCGAGCTGCTGTCGGTCTCCGTGCCGGCCTCGGCCAGGAAGACCTTCTCCGGCCGCACCCCGATCCAGACCGCACCTTCGGTCCGGTGCGCGCGCTCTGCCGGGACCACGAGCTTGTCGCCGTCGACGCCGACCACCACCTCGTCGTCGTGGCGGCCGAGCACCTCACCGCGGATCAGGTTGGACTGGCCGAGGAAGTTGGACACGAACGTGGTCGCGGGGTTGTCGTAGAGCTCCTCAGGCGGACCCATCTGCTCGATCAGCCCGTTGTTCATCACCGCGATGGTGTCGGCCATGGTCATGGCCTCCTCCTGGTCGTGGGTGACGTGGACGAAGGTGATCCCGACCTCGGTCTGGATCCTCTTCAGCTCGATCTGCATCTGCCGTCGCAGCTTCAGGTCCAGCGCGCCGAGCGGCTCGTCGAGCAGCAGCACCTGCGGCCGGTTGATCAGGGCCCGCGCCAGCGCGACCCGCTGCTGCTGCCCGCCGGAAAGCTGCGTGGGTCGACGCCGGCCGAAGGAGCCGAGCTCGACGAGCTCGAGCATCTCCTGCACCTGCGCCTTGACGTTCTTCACGCCGCGACGACGCAGGCCGAACGCGACGTTCTCGAAGATGTCGAGATGAGGGAAGAGGGCGTAGTTCTGGAACACCGTGTTGACCGGCCGCTTGTACGGCTTCAACCGGGTGATGTCCTTGCCACCGAGCGTGATCGTCCCGGCGGTGGGCTCCTCCAGCCCTGCGACCATCCGTAGCGTGGTCGTCTTGCCGCAGCCCGAAGGTCCCAGCAGAGCGAAGAAACGCCCCTGGCCGACCAACAGGTCGAGGTCGTCGACGGCTGTGAAGCTGCCGAAGCGCTTCGTCACCGACGTGAGCTTCAGGTCCGCCCCGGGCGCCTCACCCTGAGGCACGGACGACGCGCTCACGGTTAGGCGCCGATCACCGAGGCGAACTGCTGCTGGTACTTCTGCGCGGTCTTCTGATCCATGCTCATGAAGTCGTGGGTCCTGGCGAGCAGCTCGTCGCTGGGGAAGATCAGCTCGTTCTCGGCGAGCTCGGGGTCGATCTTGGTCATCGCCTCCTGAGCCCCGGCGACCGGGCAGATGTAGTTCACCCACGCGGCCACCTCGGCGGCTACCTCAGGCTGGTAGTAGTAGTTCATCAGCGCCTCGGCGTTGGCCTTGTGCGACGCCCTGTTCGGCACGATCATGTTGTCGCTCCAGAGGGAGAGGCCCTCCTCCGGCGCCACGAACTTGATCTCGGGGTTGTCGAACTGCAGCTGGATCACGTCCCCCGACCAGGCCTCGGCGGCCACGACGTTGCCCTTCACCAGGTCCTGGGCGTACTCGTTGCCGGTGAACGCCCGGATCTGCCCAGAGTCGACCGCCTTCTGCAGCCGCTCGGTCGCGGCACCGAACTCGTCGTCGGTGAAGTTCTCGGGGTCGGCGCCCTCGAGGAGAAGCATGAAGATCATCGTGTCCTGCATCTCAGAGAGCAGGCTCACCTTCCCCTTCAGGTCGCTGCGGGTGAGCAGCTCCTCGAAGCTCCCGATCGGACCGGTGAGCTTCTCGTTGTACGCAATGCCGGTCAGTCCGCTCTGCCACGGCACGGAGTAGTCGCGGTTCGGGTCCCACGAAGGCGACCTTAGGTTCTCGACCAGGTTCGCCTCGACGTTCGGCAGGTTGTCCTTGTCGAGCTTCTGGATCCAGCCGAGGTCGATCATCCGGGCGGCCATGTAGTCGGTGAGGACGAACAGGTCCCGCCCGGTCGGCTCGCACGCCGCTAGCTGGTTGCGGACGATGCCGAAGAACTCGGCGTTGTCGTTGACGTCGGTGACGTAGTCGACGCTGATGCCCGACTCCTCCTGGAACCGCTCAAGCGTCGGGAAGGTGGTGACCTTCTTGCCGTCCGGCTGCTTCACGCGCTTCTGGTCGATGTACAGCGGCCAGTTGGAGAAGTGCAGGGACTTTTCGCTCGCGGAGAGATCAGTGCTCACGCAGGACTCGGCGGTCTGCTCAGCGCCCGGCGTGCCGCACGCGGCCAGTAGTCCCGGGGCCCCCACCGCGAAGGCGGACAGCGACGCGCCGCGAAGGAAGCTGCGGCGGCTGACCCCCCGCGTCTGTGCCATGGCCATGAGGGCGTCACGCCCGGATCGGTGCTGGTTCATGTGCGTTCCTCCTGGCAGCGGCCACTCAGCGCGGTTCGAGCAGTAATCCATGGCGATAGTGTCAAAAGATACGCTGCGCAACAAGTGATTCAGTGGAATCGAAACACCTTAGCAACGAAATCAATTGCCTGATCTGGACAAATCTTTGACCCCGCTCGTTTCGGCCTGTCAAGATTCTCGACGTGGGCAAGACACCGAGGTCAGAGCGCAACGGAACCGTGCTCGATGACGTCTCCAAGGCGATCGTCGAAGAGCTCCAGAAGGACGGCAGGCGCTCCTACGCCGCCATCGGAAAGGTGGTCGGCCTTTCCGAGGCCGCGGTCCGCCAGCGCGTCCAACGACTGATCGACAGCGGCGTGATGCAGGTGGTGGCGGTAACCGACCCGATGGAGCTCGGCTTCGCCAGGCAGGCCATGATCGGCATCCGCGCCAGAGGCCAGCTCGAGCCGATCGCCGACGCCCTTGCCGAAATGGATGAGGTCGACTACGTGGTGATCACCGCCGGCTCCTACGACCTGCTCGCCGAGGTGGTCTGTGAGAGCGACGAGCATCTGCTCGAGGTCCTCTCCACCCGAATCCGGGCAATCGAGAACGTCGAGTCCACCGAGACCTTCATGTACCTCAAGCTCCGCAAGCAGACCTACTCGTGGGGTGTGCGCTGAGCTATCGCTCGCTCTCCCTGTGGCACGACACCGCCCCCGACGACTTGGTCCCGCGGGAGCCGCTGAGCCGCGACGTCAAGGCCGACGTCGCCATCGTGGGCGCCGGGTTCACCGGACTCTGGACGGCGTACTACCTCCTGCGCGCCGACCCCACGCTCCGGGTGGTGGTTCTCGAGCAGGAGACCGCCGGCTTCGGGGCGTCGGGCCGGAACGGCGGCTGGTGCTCGGCGCTGTTCCCGGCATCGCTGGAGAAGCTCGCCAAGCTCCCCGGCTCGAGTCGGGCGGACGCGCTCGCGCTGCACACGGCGATGCGTGGCTCCGTCGACGAGGTCGGCCGCGTCGCCGCGACCGAAGGCATCGACGCACACTTCCACAAGGGCGGGACCATCGCGGTCGCCCGGAGCAGGGCGCAGCTGCGGGCCGCCCGCGCCCAGGTGGACGACGCACGGGCCTGGGACCTGGGCGATCACCAGCTCCGGCTGCTGGACAAGACGGCGGCGCGGGCACGCCTCGCGGCCACGAAGGTCCGCGGGGCGACGTACACCCCTGACTGCGCCGCCATCCATCCGGGCCGTCTGGTGCGAGGGCTGGCCGACGTCGTCGAAGCCACCCAGGGCGGACGGATCTACGAGCAGACGAGGGTGACCCGTCTGGGGCGCAACCTCGTGACCACCGACCGAGGTACGGTGCGCGCCGACGTGGTGATCCGGGCGACCGAGGGGTACACCCCCGCCCTGCCCCGGCACGCGCGAACCCTCGCCCCCGTCTACTCCCTCGTCATCGCCACGCAGCCGCTCGCGGACTCGGTCTGGAAGAAGATCGGCCTCCACGACCGGGAGACGTTCACCGACTTCCGGCACCTTCTCGTCTACGGCCAGCGGACCGTCGACGGGAGGCTGGTGTTCGGTGGCCGCGGCGCGCCGTACCACTTCCGGTCCAGAGTCGACCCGTCCTTCGACCGGGACCCGCGCGTCTTCGCCGCGTTGTGGAGGCTGCTCGTGGAGATGTTCCCGGTGCTGAAGACCGCCAAGGTCACGCACGCCTGGGGAGGTGCCCTGGGTGTCCCCCGGGACTGGTGCGCCTCCGTCGGCCTCGACCGGGACAGCGGCCTGGGGTGGGCGGGTGGCTACGTCGGTGACGGGGTGAGTACGACGAACCTGGCGGGCCGCACGCTCCGCGACCTGGTGCTCGAAAGGGAGACCGAGCTGACCGCGCTGCCGTGGGTGAACCACCGCTCCCGCAACTGGGAGCCGGAACCGCTTCGCTGGTTGGGGATCAACGCAGGGCTGCGGGCGATGGCGCTGGCCGACCGCGAGGAAGCCCTGACCCGGCGACCCAGCCTGGTGGCGCGCGCGATCGCACCGCTCGTCGGCGGCTGATCCGTCGAGTCGGGACCCGCCGATTTGGCATCAACCCGACGAATGCGCTTAAGGTCACATGCCCATGGGTAGAGAGATTCTCATGGCAGCCGAATCAGACACCTGGCCGTGGTTGGCAGCGGCGGAGAAGGCAATCAACGGGTTCTTCGAGCCGATCGCGACGTCGGTCAGCTCGGTGATCTTCTACTCACCGACCATTCTCGGCGTCCAGGTGCCGCTGATCGTGTTCTGGCTGGTGATCGCGGCCGCGATCTTCACGGTCTACTTCCGCGGCATCCAGGTGCACGGGGCTCCGACGGCCTGGCATCTGGTGCGAGGTAAGTACTCCCGCGACACCGACCCCGGCGAGGTCACGCACTTCCAGGCCCTCTCCTCGGCCGTCTCGGGCACCGTCGGCCTCGGCAACATCGCCGGCGTCGGCG
>JBFIWG010000182.1:0-6966 GCA_041606495.1 Nocardioidaceae bacterium | reverse complement strand
GTCAGCCGTTCTGCGTCAGCCGTTCTGGGCGCGCTCGATGAAGGCGACGGCGTCACCGACGGTCTTGAGGTTCTTGACCTCGTCGTCGGGGATCTTGACGTCGAACTTCTCCTCCGCGGCGACGACTACCTCGACCATGGACAGCGAGTCCACGTCCAGGTCGTCGGTGAAGGACTTGTCGAGCTGGACGTCTTCAGCGGGGATGCCGGCGACCTCGTTGACGATCTCGGCAAGGTCAGCGCGGATTTCCTCGGTGGTGGCCATCTGCTGGCTCTCCTTTGTTCGTGTGAGTGGGTTGTCGTGCGGTGCTGCACCGTCGCCCGCGGCTTGCGGACGTCCGGTTGTCCTACGGGACCTTCACCACCTGGGCGGCGTACGCCAGCCCGGCTCCGAAGGCGATCAGCAGAGCGGTGTCGCCGCTCTTTGCCTCACCCTCCTCGATCATGCGGTCGAGGGCAAGGGGGATGGAGGCCGCCGAGGTGTTGCCCTGCTCGGCGACGTCACGCGCGATCTTCACGCGCTGGGGCAGCTTCATCGAGCGCGCCATGGCGTCGATGATGCGCATGTTGGCCTGGTGCGGGACGAAGACGTCGACGTCGTCGACGCTGAGCCCGCTGCGGTCGAGCGTCTGCTGGCCGATCTTGGCCATCTCGTACGACGCCCACCGGAAGACGGGGTTGCCCTGCATGATCAGGTGCGGCATTCCGGGGCGCTCCTGGAGCAGGACGTCGCGCCAGTCCTCCTTCTGCCGGATCAGGTCGAACTGCTCGCCGTCGGAGCCCCACACGACCGGGCCGATCCCCGGCTCGTCGGACGGGCCGACCACGGCCGCGCCGGCACCGTCGGCGAAGATGAACGCCGTGCCCCGGTCACCGACGTCGGTGATGTCGGAGAGGCGCTCCACGCCGATCACCAGGACGTGCTTGGCGCTTCCGCCGCGGACCATGTCCGAGGCCATCGCCATGCCGTAGCAGAACCCGGCGCACGCAGCGGAGATGTCGATGGCGGCCGCCTTGTTGGTGCCGAGCTCGTGCGCGATGGCGGTGGCCACCGCAGGGGTCTGCATCATGTGCGAGACGGTTGCGACGATGACGCAGTCAATCTGTGCGGCTTCGATGCCTGCGTAGTCGAGGGCCTTGCGCGAGGCCTCGACCGACATCATCTGGACCGTCTCCTCGGGGGCGGCCCAGCGACGCTGCTTGATCCCGGAGCGCTGCTGGATCCACTCGTCGCTCGAGTCGATCGCCTCGATGATCTCGGAGTTGGGGATCACCCGGCTCGGACGGTAGGCGCCGATGCCTAGGACGGTCGCGTGGGGGCTGCCTGCGGAAGGTGAGAACTGTGTCATCGGGGGACTCCCAGGGAGTGGGGGTGGGTCAACGGCCGGCAGCGTTGGCGGCTGTGTCGGTGCCCTCGGCGCTGGCCGAGGCGTGCTTGTCGCAGAAGGCGCGTGCGTCGTCGAGCTGGTCGGGGGTCTTGAGCGCGAACGTCTCGACACCCTTCATGGCCCGCTTGGCGATTCCGGTGAGCGTGCCCGCCGGGGGGAGCTCCAGGAGCCCGGTCACCCCGAGCTCGAGCATGGACTCCATGCAGAGGTCCCAGCGGACCGGGTTGCTGACCTGGTTCACGATCCGCTGCAGGACGTCGCCACCGTCGCGGACGAGCTGACCGTCGCGGTTGGAGATCACCGGGACGAGCGGATCCTGGGTGGCGACCGCGCGGGCGTAGCCGGCGAGTACGTCGACCGCGGGTGCCATGTGCTCGGTGTGGAAGGCGCCGGCTACGGAGAGCGGCACCAGGCGGGCGCGACCAGGAGCGTCGTCGGCGAAGGCCGCGAGCTGCTCGACGGTGCCCGCAGCCACGATCTGCCCGGGACCGTTGTCGTTGGCGGGTGTGAGGCCGTGCTGCTCGAGCTTGGCGAGTACTTCGTCGCGGTCGCCGCCCAGCACCGCGGTCATGCTCGTCGCGGTGACAGCCGCGGCGGACGCCATCGCCTTGCCTCGCTCGCGGACGAGCACCATGGCCTGCTCCGGGCTGAGCGCGCCGGCGCCGGCTGCGGCGGTCAGCTCGCCCACGCTGTGGCCGGCGACCGCGCCGACCTGCTCGGCGGCGTCGGCGGTCGTGGGGTGCAGCTCGAGGGCCGCGAGCATGCCGGCGGCGACCAGGAGCGGTTGGGCCACGGCGGTGTCACGGATGGTGTCCGCGTCGGCCTTGGTTCCGTAGTGCGCCAGGTCCATGCCGCTGACGGCCGACATCCAGCTCAGGCGGTCGGCGAAGGCGGGGTTCTCGAGCCACGGCTCGAGGAATCCGGGAGTCTGGGCACCCTGTCCGGGAGCAGCAATCACAAGCACATGTTCAATCGTGCCGGACGATCGGGTAGATCGCGCTCGCAGTACGCACGAAGATTCGGGGTAGGTCTTTGTAGGAACCCTACAAAGACCTAGGCGGAGGGCGCGGCCGGTGGCTCCGGTGGGCTCAACCGACCGAGGGTGAGCGCGACACGGTAGGTGTAGGCGTGTCGGGGGTCGGTCACCGAGAGCCCGGTGATCTCGGCCGCGCGGCGCAGGCGGTAGCGAACCGTGTTGGCGTGGATGAACATCGCGCGCGCCGTCGCCTCGATCGACCCGCCGTGGTCCAGGAACGACGACACCGTCTCCAGCGTCGAGGACCCGGCCTCGAGAAGCGGGCGATAAATAGCGGTGACCAGCTGGCGGCGGGCGTGACCGTCACCGGCCAGGGCCCGCTCGGGCAGCAGGTCGTCGCTTGTCACCGGCCGCGGGGCATCGGGCCATCCGGGTGCCGCGCGCAACCCGGCCACCGCTGCGCGTGCGGAGATGCTGGCATGCACCAGGTCGGTGACCACGGGTCCGACCACGACCGGACCCTCGCCGAAGTGCTCGGCGACGGATGCCCCTGCCTTGTCAGGGTCCTCGACCCCGCCAAGCAGGACGACCAGCCGGTCGCCCTGCACCGCGCATAGTGCGTCCAGGCCGACATTGCGAGCGGACCGTCGTACCTCGTCGATGATGCTTTCGCGGTTCAGTCCCGGTCCGTGCCCGCTCACCTCGGGCACCCGACCCAGGACCACGGCGACGTCACCCTTGCTCTGCCAGCCAAGCGCACTGGCACGCGATCGAACGGTGTCGTCCGCCTCGGCACGGAGGACCGAGTCGACCACCAGCGCCTCGAGTCGGGCGTCCCAGGCGCCCCGCATCTCGGCGGCCTTGGCGTAGACCTCGGCGGTGGCGAACGCGACTTCACGCGCATAGCGGACTACGGACTCGCGCACCGAGGCTGCGTCCTCCTCGCCGACGGCGTCCACGACGTTGTCCTCGACGACCTCGATGCTCAGCCGGACCATCTCCACGGTTTGGTGGAGACTCACAACGCCGGTGAGTGCGCGGGGTGCCGCTCCGAACACCTCCGCAGTGAGGGGTGAACCGGGGTCGGGGTCGCGGTACCACGCCACAAAGGCGTTGATGCCGGCCTGGACGATGAGGCCGATCCAGGACCGGTCCTCGGCCGAGAGCTGCCGGAACCACGGCATGTCTCGCTCCATGCGCGCCAGGGCAGCCGTGGTCAGCGCACCCACCGACTTCTCGAGTCGCCGGGCGATCTGGGCGCGGGTACGGCCTGTGGCCGGGGTCATGGTCCGAGCCTAGTGGCCGCGTCGTCCACAGATCTGCGTGGATCGGCGAGGGATTGCCATCACGTAACAAATTGGTGCAATAGTCGGTGTTTTACCTTCGAGGCCGAATGTTTGGGGCTGGAATGGTAAACACCTGGTGACCAGCCCCAGAGGAGTGCGGTTCATGCCGAAGCCCGTCGAGGTCCAGTACCTCACCATCCACGGGCATCGACGCGCCTTTATCAAGACCGGTTCCGGCCCGGCGGTGCTGTTGTTGCACGGTCTTGGGTGCGACCACACGACCTGGTTGCCCGTGATCGCGGCCCTCTCGCGCCGCTACACCGTCATCGCGCCGGACCTGCTGGGGCACGGGAAGTCCGACAAGCCGCGCGCCGACTACTCCGTCGGCGGCTACGCCAACGGCATGCGCGACCTGCTGACCGTGCTCGGCATCGACAAGGTGACCGTGGTGGGGCACAGCTTCGGCGGCGGTGTGGCCATGCAGTTCGCCTACCAGTTCCCCGAGCGCACGGAACGGATGATCCTGGTCGCCGCCGGTGGTCTGGGCCGCGAGGTCACACCGGCGATCCGGGCGATCAGCCTGCCCGGCTTCCAGACGTTCATGGGCGTTGCCACGATGCCCGGCGTGCGGCACGCCGCCAAGCTGAGCCTGCACACGTTGGCCCAGACTGGACTGCCGCACACCCGTGACCTCGACGAGGTCGCCTCCGTCGTACAACACCTGTCCGACCGGCGGTCCCGTGCCGCGATCACCCACGTCGTGCGCGCGGTCGTGGACTGGAAGGGGCAGGTGGTGACCATGGCCGACCGCGCCTACCTGACCAACGCGATGCCCATGTGCGTTATCTGGGGGACCGACGACAGCGTGATCCCGGTGCGGCACGCCGCGGCCGTCGCCGAGGTTGCGCCGGCAGCCACCGTCGAGGTGATCCGGAACGCCGGCCACTTCCCGCACAAGGACCACCCGCAGCGGTTCGTGAAGATCGTGAACGACTTCATCCGCTCCACCGAGCCGGCGGTCTACCACCGCGGTCGGTGGCGCTCCTTGCTCAAGAACGGCCCCAAGCCCCGCATCGCCGCCGTCCCCTCACCCCCTGAGGCCGTCGAGTCCGCCTGACCGCCCCTCCTGTTCAGAGCGGTATGGGACGCCGTTTTCCCAAGGTCTGACGTTAAAGCATCACTCCCCACGAGATGTTTCTCGTGGGGAGTGACGGATTGCCTACAGACCTTGGGAAAACGCACCCGCAGGCAGGGGGAGGGTGATCAGGCGTCGCCGCCCTCCTGCTTCACACCACGGACCGCGGTCGGGTCGTCGATGTCGTAGCGGTCGAACGCCTCCTGCACCGTCTCGCGCTTGATCTCCCCGCGGTCGGCCAGCGCCTTGAGCGTCGCCACGACCACCGACTCGGCGTCGACGTGGAAGTAGCGGCGGGCGGCCGGGCGGGTGTCAGCGAAGCCGAAGCCGTCGGTGCCCAGAACGTGGTAGTCGCCGGGAACCCACTTGGCGATCTGGTTCGGCACCGCCCGCATGTAGTCGCTGACCGCGACGAACGGGCCCTGCGCCTCCTTGAGCTTGTTCGTGACGTAGGGGACACGAGCGTCGTCGGAGGGGTGGAGCAGGTTGTGCTCCTCGGCCTCGACGGCATCCCGTGCCAGCTCGTTCCAGGAGGTCACCGACCAGACGTCGGCGGCAACGCCCCAGTCCTCGGCGAGGATCTGCTGCGCCCTGGTGATCCAGGGGAAGCCGACTCCGGAGGCGAGCAGCTGCGCCCGTGGCACGTTGTCGCCCTCGACCTTCGGGGGTACGGCGAAGTGGTAGATGCCCTTGAGCAGGCCCTCCACGTCGACGTTCTCGGGCTCCGCGGGCATCGGAATCGGCTCGTTGTAGACCGTGACGTAGAAGATCACGTCCTCGCCGTGCGGGTGCTCGTCGGTCGAGCCGTACATCCGCTCCAGGCCGTTCTGCACGATGTGGCTGACCTCGTGGGCCATCGCCGGGTCGTAGTGCACGACGGCCGGGTTGGTCGCGGCCAGCAGCGGCGAGTGACCGTCCGCGTGCTGGAGGCCCTCACCGGTGAGCGTCGTACGACCAGCAGTGGCGCCGATGAGGAAGCCACGAGCGAGCTGGTCGGCCATCGCCCAGATCGAGTCTCCGGTGCGCTGGAACCCGAACATCGAGTAGAAGATGTAGAACGGGATCATGTGCTCGCCGTGCGTGGAGTACGCCGAGCCGGCGGCCGTGGTCGACGCCATGGCGCCCGCCTCGGAGATGCCCTCGTGCAGCATCTGGCCCTGCGCGGACTCCTTGTAGGTGAGCAGCAGCTTGCGGTCCACCGACTCGTAGGTCTGTCCCGCCGGCTGGTAGATCTTCGCGGTCGGGAACATCGAGTCCATGCCGAACGTGCGGAACTCGTCCGGGGCGATGGGGACGATCCGCTGCCCGATCTCGGGGTCCTTCATCAGGTCGCGAAGCAGCCGGACCAGCGCCATCGTCGTGGCGATCGACTGCTTGCCGGAGCCCTGCTTCAGCTCGGAGTACATCTTGTCGCCGGGCAGCTTGAGCGGCTTGGCGCTGACTTTGCGCTGCGGCAGCGACCCGCCGAGCTGGCGACGACGCTCGAGCATGTACTCGATCTCGGGAGCGTCCTTGCCCGGGTGGTAGAACGGCGCGATTTCGGCACCGTCGATCTCCTTGTCGGAGATCGGGAGGTAGAGGCGGTCGCGGAACTTCTTCAGGTCGTCCTTGGTCAGCTTCTTCATCTGGTGCGTGGCGTTCTTGCCCTCGAGGGCGTCGATCGTCCAGCCCTTGATGGTCTTGGCCAGGATCACCGTCGGCTGCCCGACGTGCTCGGAGGCAGCCTTGAAGGCCGCGAACACCTTGCGGTAGTCGTGACCGCCACGGGGGAGCTTGCGCAGGTCCTCGTCGGAGAGGCCCTCGACCATCTTGCGCAGGCGCGGGTCTCCGCCGAAGAAGCTCTCGCGGATGTACTCACCGGTCTCGACCGAGTAGGTCTGGAACTGGCCGTCCGGCGTCGTGTTCATCTTGTTGACCAGGGCGCCGTCGACGTCCTTGGCGAGAAGGTCGTCCCACTCGCGGCCCCACACGACCTTGATGACGTTCCAGCCGGCGCCCCGGAAGATCGACTCCAGCTCCTGGATGATCTTGCCGTTGCCGCGGACCGGGCCGTCGAGCTGCTGGAGGTTGCAGTTGACGACGAAGGTGAGGTTGTCGAGGCCCTCGCGGGCGGCGACGGTCAGGGCGCCCAGCGTCTCAGGCTCGGCGGTCTCACCATCGCCGAGGAACGCCCAGACGCGCT
>JBFIWG010000181.1:0-7032 GCA_041606495.1 Nocardioidaceae bacterium | reverse complement strand
GCGAGCGCCTTTGCGGCTGCGACGCCGACCAGCAGGGCGCCGGCGAGGCCGGGTCCGCTGGTGACCGCGATCGCGTCCACGTCGTCGATCGAGACCCCGGCCGTCGTACAGGCCCGCTCGATCGTCGGCACCATCGCCTCGAGGTGCGCACGGGAGGCGACCTCGGGAACCACGCCACCGAACCGGGCATGCTCGTCGACGCTCGAGGCGATCGCGTCAGCGAGCAGGGTGTGCCCGCGGACGATCCCGACCCCGGTCTCGTCGCACGAGGTCTCGATGCCCAGCACGAGAGGGCCGTCGGTCGGGCGCTCAGACACTGCCATGCTCCTCATTCTCCGTGGCCGCGAGTGCCGCGGCCTTCAGGGGCCTGCTCATGACAACCGCGTCACTGCCGTCGGGGTAGTAGCGGAGCCGCCGGTGGATCTCCGCGAACCCCTCGCGGCGGTAGAGACCGAGGGCGGCCTCGTTGTCGGCGCTGACCTCGAGCAACATCCGGTCTGCGCCGTCCCGACCGGCCTGGTCGATGACCGTGCGGAGCAGGGCCTGCGCGACGCCGCGACGTTGGTGGTCCGGGTGGACGCCGATGCGCTGCAGGTCCACGGTGTCGTCGGCGAGCATGGTGATCGCGTAACCGGCGACGGCTCCCGCCCGCTCGTCGAGCACCCCCCGTCGGTCGTCGGCGAGGAGCTCACCGGCGACCGCGTCGAGAGACCAGGCGCCGGTCCCGAACAGCAGACGCTCCAGCTCCGCGACCGCGGCTGCGTCCTCAGGTGCAGCAGGACGCAGCATCACGAGACCCGCTTGGGCTTTCCCGGCTCGACGGCGTCCGGGCGACGGAGGTAGAGCGGCTCAGGTTCGAGCAGCTCGACTCGCTTCTCGGCCACGACCCGGGCCAGCATCGACGCGCTCGGGTTCTCGGGCGTGCGCAGGGTCGGGAACGCCTCTGCGTAGAGAACGGCCCCCCGGCCCACCACTTCGACGTCCGTTGCGACGTCGGCCGGCTTCACCACGTGCGGGCCGTCGAGGCGGGTCCCGGTCTCGTCGTACGACGCCCAGTAGACCTCCTTGCGCCGCGCGTCGGTCGCCACGTGGAACGGACCGCTGACCTGACCCGACTCGACCGCCTCGGCGGCGAGCACGTCCAGCGTGCACACGCCGTGGACCGGAAGGTGGAGCACCGCGGCGAGGGTGCGCGCGGTGACCAGTCCTACGCGGAGGCCGGTGAACGGTCCGGGCCCTACCCCGACCGCGATCGAGGTCAGGTCAGTGCGCGAGACGCCGACCCGGCTCAGGACGTCGGTGATGCCGGGGGCGAGCAGCTCACCGTGCCGCATGGCGTCGACCGAGGTGGACTCGGCGACAACCCGGTCCCCGTCATGGAGAGCGACCGTGACGGCTTGGGTGGCGGTGTCGAACGCGAGGAGCACACCCCGAGATTACGCGAGCGTCTCGCGGAGCCGGGAACCGATCCACCGTGCACCGACCGGCATGAACCGCACGTGGCGGGGATCCTCGTCGGCGTGGAGCACGTCGGCACCGCGAGTCCGGGTGATAGTGACCTCGAGCCGCGTCTCCGCAAGCCCCTCCGCGACGCCCTCGCCCCACTCCACAACGGTGACGGCGTCGTCCAGCGAGGTGTCCAGGTCCAGGTCGTCGAGCTCGTCGATGCCGCCGAGCCGGTAGGCGTCGACGTGCACCAGTGGAGGGCCACCCACCAGGGACGGGTGCACCCTCGCGATCACGAAGGTCGGCGAGGTGACCCCGCCGCGCACCTGCAGGCCTTCGCCGAGGCCCTGGGTGAACGTGGTCTTGCCTGCACCCAGGTCGCCGCTGAGGATCAGCAGGTCCCCTGCCTGGAGCACGCCGGCGAGCCGCTCCCCCAGAGCGCGTGCCTCCTCGGCGGAGGCAGCGACCGCGTCGACCGGCAGCACCTTGGTCATGATGAGGTGGGTGCCGGCGCGGGACTGCTCGTCGTACCCGAGGTGCCGCCAGAAGGCGAGCGTGGCCGGCAGCTCGCTGCGGGCGTTCAGCCAGAGGCCCTCGAACCCGCGCTCGTGCGCGATGGTCTCCGCGGTGCCGACCAGCGCCCCGGCGACCCCGGCCCGCTGGTGGTCCGGGTGCACGGCGACCCGCCGCATCCCGAGGAGGGAGTCCCGGGGCTCGAAGAGGAGTGCTCCCACGGGGACGTCGTCCTGGACGGCGAGCAGTCCGCCGTGCTCCGCCAGCGACTTGCCGACCGACTCGGCGGTCTCGTCCGTGGCTGTCGACGGGGGGTCGAGCACCTCGCGCGCCGCGAAGCCGGCGTGGATGACGGCGACGACGTCGGTAGCCCGGTCCGGCCCGACCTCCTCGACGTGGGTCATGTGGTCGTTCATCGTGGTTCCGAGCCCGGGTCGAAGTTGTCGGCTTCCTTGATCATCCGCTCCAGGGCGGCGTTGACCTGCTCCTTGCGCTCCATGATCACCATGTGCCCCGCGTCGAGGCACTCCACCAGCTGGGCGCCGCGGATCCGGGAAGCCATCTTGCGGCTGTGTCCGACCGAGGTGATCAGGTCCTTGGTGCCGCAGATGATCACGGTCGGCACCCGCTCGAACGCGTGCAGCACCTCGAACTTGTCGAGGGTGTCGAAGTTCGGGAAGAACTCGGCGAGGACCTCGAACGGCGTCTGCGCGAGCATGTCGTCGACGAACTCGATGTACGACGAGGGCACCTCGCCACCGAAGGAGAACCGGCTGGTCGCCAGGAAGCCGATGTCGGAACCGGCACGACGGGCGCCGTCGACGAGCTGCGGGGCCCGGGCCAGGCCGGCCATCACCCGCGGCGTGACCACCGACATCACCCGGTCGGGCAGCAGCGGGCTGATCAGGCGGTGCGACCGGAACCCGCCTGCGGTCGTGGAGATCAACGCGACGCCGACCACCTTGTCACCGAACAGCTCCGGGTGGTGCTCGGCCAGCGAGATCACGGTCATGCCGCCCATCGAGTGGCCGAGCAGGATCACAGGCCCCTCAGGGACCAGCTGGTCGATCACGGCCCTGAGGTCGTGGCCGAGCTGGTCGACGGTGGCGTTCTCCTTCTCGGAGCGGTCGGACCGGCCGTGCGAGCGCTGGTCGTAGAAGACCATCCTCCGCTCGCCCTGGAACCGCTCGCGC
Source organism: Nocardioidaceae bacterium (assembly GCA_041606495.1). GTDB lineage: Bacteria > Actinomycetota > Actinomycetes > Propionibacteriales > Nocardioidaceae > Nocardioides_C. The sequence continues at coordinate 3,880 of JBFIWG010000181.1, read as the reverse complement.
TGGAAGTGCCAGCAGTCGAGGTTGAGCGCGTAGCCGTGCACGAAGACCAGGGTCGGCTCGTCGCTCGGGCTGTCCGGCTCGTCGATCTCGGCGTGCAGCACGGTCCCGTCATCGGCGATGACCTCGACCGCCTTGCCCTCGAAGCCGCCGAGCAGGTCGTCGTCGTCGATGGCGTCGCGTCGCCGGCGAATCAGCTGGCGCTCCCGGAGCGCGGCAGCCACCGCCGCCGTGGCCACCGTGCCAGCTGCCGCGGCTGCGACACCGGCCAGCCGCCGTCGGCGTGTGGTCACGAGTCCTCCTGTCGTGTCGATTCCGCATCGTGCCGGCGGCCGACGTACCGCCGCTTCATCCGGCCACCGATCCTGGTGACGATCTCGTAGCTGATGGTGTCGCAGGCCTCGGCCCAGTCCTGAGCGGTGGGCCCGCCGTCACGTCCGTTCCCGAAGAGGACGACCGGATCCCCCGCCTCGGCCTTCCCGTCCTCGAGGTCGACCACGAACTGGTCCATGCAGACGCGACCGGCGATGGTGCGCACCTGGCCGGCGGCGAGCACCGGCGCCTTGGACGATCCGTGACGGGGCACGCCGTCGCCGTACCCGAACGGGACCACGCCGATCGTCGTACGCCGCGAGGTCACGTAGGTGTGGCCGTAGGACACCCCCGCACCTGCAGGGACCTCCTTCACGAGGGCGAACCGTCCCTGGACCGTCATGGCGGGAACCAGGCCGAGCTCGGTGGAGGTGAGCACGTCCGGGGCCGGCGAGAGGCCGTAGGTCGCGATGCCGCAGCGGACCAGGTCGAACCACGACGACGGCCGGGTGACCGCTCCCGCCGAGTTGCACAGGTGGCGGAGCCCAGGGTTGAGCCCGGCCTCCTCGGCGACCTCGAGGGCCCGCCGGAACGCGACCTCCTGCGCGTCGTTGGCGGGGTGCTCCGGTTCGTCGCTGCACGCGAAGTGGGACCAGATGCCGGTGATCGACACCTCGCCTGCCTCTTCCGCCTCGGCCGCTGCCGCGACCAGCACAGGCCACAGCTCGTCGCTGGACCCGCCGCGGGACAGGCCGGTGTCGACCTTGAGCTGTACGCGCGCGGCGATGCCCAGGCCGCGAGCCGCGGCACGGATCTCGTCGAGCTCGGCCACGGTGTAGGCCGTCACGTCGATGCTGGCCTGCAGCGCTGGGATGTAGTCCTCACCGGGCACCGCCAGCCAGGTCAGGATCGGACCGGTGTCGCCGGCGGCACGCAGCGCCAGTGCCTCCTCCATGACCGCCGCGCCGAGCCAGTCGGCCCCGCCCTCGCGGGCGGCCCGGGCCACCTCCACCATGCCGTGCCCGTAGCCGTCGGCCTTCACGACGGTCATCATCAGGCGACCGTCGACGCGGCTCTTCAGCGTGGCAACGTTGTGCCGGACGGCGTCGAGATCGACGACGATCTCGGCGCGAGCGTCTGACTGCGCGGTGGTTTCCATGTCGACGTACATCCTTCCACCGCCGGCACCTCAGAGGTGGGAGGGGGCGAGCAGGCCGCGGCAGACGTCGGGGATCGCTGCCGCGACGTCGGGCGCAGTGACCGGACCGCCGCGACCGGCGGCGACGGCAGCCGCGCCGTGCAGCCAGGACCCGACCGAGCCGGCGTCGAAGGGCGAGAGGCCGGCGGCCAGCAGTGCCCCGCACAGGCCGGCGAGAACGTCACCCGACCCTGCGGTCGCGAGCCATGGCGGTGCGACGGTGCCGACCCGAACGTCGCCGTCGGGGTGCGCCACCAGCGTGTGGCGGCCCTTGAGGAGCACGACCGCACCGAACCGCTCCGCGGACTCGCGGGCGAACCGCAACGGCTCCGCCTCGATCACGTCGCGCTCGACCTCCAGCATCCGGCCGAGCTCACCCGCGTGCGGGGTGAGCAGAGCCGGTACGTCGAGCGGCCCGGAAACGTGGGCCAGTCCGTCCGCGTCGACCACGACGGGCACCCCGTCCTGCAGCGAGGCCGCGAGCGCCTTCTCGGCGTCCGTGCCACCGCCGGAGCCGACCACCCAGGCCTGGACCTGCCCTGCGCCGACCACGACCTCGGGGTGGGTCGCGTGCACCAGGTCGACCGCTCCACCGTCGTACCGGACCATGCCGGCCAGGCCCGAGGAGGCCCCGGCGACGCAGAGCACTCCGGCGCCCGGGTACTGCTCGGAGCCGGCGCGGACGCCCACGACGCCGCGGGTGTACTTGTGCCCGCTGGCCGCGGGGACCGGGAGCAGCGCTGCGACATCGTGGGCCTGGAGCGCGGTGACCGGCGCGTCCGGTAGGTCGAGGCCGATGTCGACAAGGTGCACCACGCCCGACGCCTGGGCAGCGGGGTCCACGAGGTGGGCGAGCTTGTGGGTGCCGAAGGTGACGGTGACCGTCGCGTCCACGTGCGGACCGTCGACCCGACCTGTGTCGACGCCGACTCCGGATGGCACGTCGACGGCCACGAAGGGCACGCCCCGAAGCCGATCGACCACCCGCGCGGCGTCGTCCCGCAGCCCGCCCTGGCCACCGATCCCGACGATCCCGTCGACCACGACGTCGGGCAGGTGCGCGTGCTCAATGGTGTCGACCACCCGGCCGCCTGCACCACGAAGCGCAGCGAGCCCGGCCTGGTGGGCCCGCTCTGGACTCAGCAGCAGCGCCTCGACAGCCACGCCGCGGCGACACAGCATCGCGCCGGCATGGAGCGCGTCGCCGCCGTTGTCACCGGAACCCACCAGGAGCAGAACCCGACTTCCGTAGGCGCTGCCGAGGTACTCCAGCACGGCGTGGGCGAGCCCGGCCGCGGCGCGTTGCATGAGCGCGCCGTCCGGTAGGGCCGCCATCAGCGTTGCCTCGGCGGCGCGGACCTGCTCGACGGTGTGGGCGCTGCGCATGCCCTCAGGTTAGCCAGGCGGACGTGCGCCCGGGTCAGCCCTCGAGGACGACCACGGCCGAGGAGATGCCGGCGTCGTGGGAGAGCGAGACGTGCACCTTGCCGACCCCGAGGTCGTTGGCCCGGGCCAGCACGGTCCCCCGGATGTCGAACTCGGGGTTGCCGGAGGCCTCGCTGACGATCTCCGCGTCGTGCCAGTGCATGCCCGTCGGCGCGCCGAGCGCCTTGGCCAGCGCCTCCTTCGCCGCGAACCGGGCGGCGAGCGAGGCCAGCGAACGGCCTCGCTCCTGCTCGGTGAACAGCCGCTCCCGAAGCTGCGGGGTCCGGACCATCGACTCGCCGAAACGCTCGACGTCGACCACGTCGATGCCCACTCCGAGGATCACGACTACCCCCGTCCCCGGCTCACTCGACCGTGACCGACTTGGCCAGGTTGCGCGGCTGGTCGACGTCGTGACCGATGTGGGTCGCGAGCTCGCAGGAGAACAGCTGGAGGGGTACGACGGCCACCAGCGGCTGCAGCAGGGTCGGCACCTTGGGGAGCCGGATCAGCTGGTCGGCGTACGGCTCGACGACGTCGTCGCCCTCCTCGGCCAGCACGATGGTGTGCGCGCCCCGGGCCCGCACCTCCTGGATGCCGCTGATGATCTTGTCGTGCAGCATGTCCCGGCCCCAGGGCGGGACGACACAGAAGACCGGCAGACCCTCCTCGATCAGCGCGATCGGGCCGTGCTTGAGCTCGCCGGCCGCGAAGCCCTCGGCGTGGATGTAGGCCAGTTCCTTGAGCTTCAGGGCACCCTCGAGCGCCACCGGGTAGCCCGCGTGCCTGCCCAGGAACAGCACCGAGCGGGAGGCGGACAGCTCACGGGCCATCGTGTAGACCTGCTCGGCGTTGTCGAGGACCTGCTGGATCTTCTCCGGCATCTGCTCGAGCTCGGAAACCACCTGGGCGATCTCGTCGCCGTAGCGGGTCCCGCGGACCTGGGCG
>JBFIWG010000180.1:0-7036 GCA_041606495.1 Nocardioidaceae bacterium | reverse complement strand
CTCCATGTCGACCAGGCCGAGCGGATCGGCGCTGGCCCAGGAGGTCACCCACTGCCCGGTGAGCCGGTGCACCAGGAAACCCTGGACGTCGACGACCTTCCCGATCCGCGCGATCGTGTCGGGCTCGTGGGCGTTCAGCCACAGCAGCTTGTACCAGGCCGGCGTCGGGTTGGCGGGCTTCCCGGTGATGCGGTGCACCTCCTCGGTGCCGAACTTCTCCACCTCGTCCGTCGCTCGCGTGTCGAGCCACAGCATGGCCGGCCTCAACGAGTGGCCCCGCTCGTCGAGGCAGACGAAGCTCTCACGCTGGTGGGTGATGCAGAGGGCGCCGATCCGGGAGGTGTCCACCGTCTGCACGGCGCGACGGATCGCGCCGGCAGTCGCAGCCCACCAGTCCTCGGCGTTCTGCTCCCCCCAGCCCGGGCGGGGCTGACTGAGCTCGAACGTCCGCCGGTCCTGCGAGAGGGCCTCTCCGCGTGCGTTCCAGACGACGGCCTTGCTCGCCGTGGTCGAGCAGTCGACCCCGATCACGTAGTCGTTGGTCATCGTCAGTTCCTCCCGGCGGTGGAAACGGCGACGCGAGCCCGCTCGAGCACCTCGTCTACATCGGCTCCGGTCCACCAACCCAGCAGGGTCAGCAGGTCGACCACGGTGAAGCGGTTGCGCATCAACGCGCAGTTGGCCAGCGCCCAGCGGGCAAGGTCCGGGTCGACGCGAGGGTCGAGCTCCTCGAACGTCGCCGCCGAGCCGGCGGCCTTCAACCCGGTCGCGATGGCGGTGCTGGACCGGACCAGTCCACGAAGCTCGGGCTCGTGCTGCGACCAGTCACGTAGCAGCGCCTCGATGTGCGGCCGCAGCCGCGCGACCGAGTCCAGCTTCGCGGAGTAGTCGCGCCAGCACTCCTCGGCAACCCTGCCGGTCGCATCGACCCGCGCGAAGGCCCCCTCGACTCGGGCGCGTGCGACCGACCGGTCCAGCGCAGCCTCGTCGATCGCGGACGGCTCGGGGCTGACGGCGGCGATCCGCTCGAACAACATCTCCCAGGCCGAGGCGGCGACGACCGAGGCGACACCCACCTGCGCCCCGTGCAGACCCATGGGGAGGTGGTGCTCGGTGTGGAACTGGTCGAGCATGTGGCTGACCAGGTGCTCGACGCCGGAGAGGACGGCAGTGGTGCCGGCCACGCCCGTGGCGACTCCTCTCAGACCGAGCGCGCGGGTGAGCGCGGCCACCGCCTGCGGGTCACCGCCCTTCACGCCGGCGCTCCACGAGTCGATGTCAGCGCCGACTCGCTCGAGGATGCCGATGGGGCCGGGGTGGAAGGTCGGGTCGGTGCCGACCAGGGAGGCGAGCCGCCAGTCGGCCGGCGCGACCAGCATCGAGGTCATCTCGCCGAATCCCGCCCGGTTCATCGCCGGCGGCGCCTCCGCGATCGTCTCGGCGTCGGCGACCACTCCGTCCGGCCAGCACGAGGGAACCGTCCGTTTCACACCGTCGCGGAGCACGACGGAGACGTCGTCGGTGTACCCGTCGACGGAGGCAGCGGTCTGCACCGACACGAGCAGCGGAGAACCGCCACCGTTCCGTGCGCGTTCCGCGGCAACCTTTCCGATGTCGCTGATCGTGCCGCCACCGACGGCCACGACCACATCCGCCGCCGACGCAGCCTCCGCGGCGACGTCGAGGACCTTGTCCACCACGTGCAGCTCGCGGTGCCCGTCGTCCAGCACCGTGCGCCGTACGTCGAAGCGGTTTCGCAGCTGCTCCTCGACGAGGCTCTTGACATCCTCGCCTCGACGACCGATGTGCGTCGGGTCCACGAGCAGCGCGACCCGGACGCCCCCGAGGGTCTCCGATCCCCCGCGCGCCTCCCGCAGCAGCTCTTCGACAGTATCCGCCACCGCCGCGATCGCGTTGCCGCCGAGGACGAACCGGCGGAGCCCGCAGGGCGCGAGGCGGCCCTCCGGGTCCACGTCGCCGATCAGTGCGTGGACAGGCTCCAGCGCGTAGGACTGGACCGTCATGATGTGTTTCCTTCCGACCGTCTGGGCAGTGTTGGTTGTGTGCCGCTGGCGGCTAGGTGGACTGGCGCCTGCGGCTACCTCGGTCGGTGAGGACGGCCACGATGATGGCGACACCGATCACGACCGGCTGCAGGTTCGGGGACACGTTGAGCAGCGACATCCCGTTGTTCAGGACTCCGATGATCAGCAGTCCGATGAAGGTGTTGAGCATGCTGGCGGAGCCACCGGAGAGGCTCGCCCCACCGATCACGACCACCGCGATGACGTTCAGCAGGTCGGCGGTGCCCGCCGTCGGCTGGGCGGAGTCGAGCCGCGACCCCACGATGGTCCCGGCGACCGCAGCGAGAGTCCCCGCCACGACGTAGACACCGATCTTGAGCCGGGTCACATTCAGACCCGACAGCCGCGCGACCTCGGGGTTGCCACCTACGGCGTAGAGGGCTCGGCCGCTCGGCCGGTACTTGAGCCAGAAGGCTGCGGCCAGGTAGGTGCCGACCAGCAGGATGACCTCGAACGGGATACCGATGATGTCCGTGCTCGTGATGGCCAGGTACCACGACGGGAAGCCGTTGATCGGGTTGCCGTTGGTGATGTAGAGCGCCAGACCTGCCGCGGCCGACATGGTCGCCAGTGTCGCGACGAAGGGTTGGATCCGGCCGTACGTCGAGAGGACGCCGTTGACCAGACCGACGGCGGCGCCGACGAGGAGGCCGATGACGACACAGAGCGTGAACGGAAGCCCCTGGTCGCGGTAGAGGAACGCACTGGTCATCAAGGACAGCGCGAGGGTGGAGCCGACTGAGAGGTCGATGCCACCGATGAGGATGACCAGTGCGGCGCCGACGGCCATGATTCCGATGTCCGCGTTCTGACTGACGATGTTGGTCAGGTTCCGCTGCGTCAGGAAGAACGGCGACAGGAACGACAGCGCGACCATGACGACGATGAGGCCAAGCAGCGGGCCCGGGAGCCCGCGGAACACCTTGAGCGCCACGTCCACGGGACCCGACGAGCGTAGACCGGAGAGGGACCCTCCGCCCGAGGCGGACGTCGATGCCCGGTCAGACGCCGTGGCCTTCTTGTTGCCCCTGTCGGTGGCCTTGTTGAGGGTGGACATGGAGCTACCTTCCTGTGACGTGGACGTGGTTCGGGGCGGATGTTGCATCGGCCGTTGCGGGCTCGGTCGCGTCCGTGCCGGCCGGCACGGCAAGCGCCATGACGCGCTGGGGCGTGGCCTCATGGCGGTCGAGGATCCCGCTCTGGCGGCCCTGACACATCACGAGGACGCGGTGCGCGAGGCCGAGCACTTCCTCGAGCTCGGAGGAGATGACGACGACCGCGATGCCCTGCTCGGAGAGGGAGCGGATGATCTCGTAGATCGCCATCTTGGCGCCGACGTCGACTCCTCGGGTGGGCTCGTCGACGATCAGCACCTTGGGGTCCTTGATCAGCCACTTGCCGATGAGGACCTTCTGCTGGTTTCCACCCGACATCGACTTGACGGGGAGGCCCATGTCACCACGGATGTCGAAGCGCTCGCGTTGCTGGGTGCCGATGCCGCGGACGGCTTTCGGAGTGATGACGCCTGCGGTTGCCAGCTCGCGCTCCCACGGCAGCGTCAGGTTCTCCGCAGCGGAGCGGTCGAGGTTGAGGCCCTGGCCCTTCCGGTCTTCGGGGACCATCACCACGCCGGCCCTGATCGCCGACCGAGGACTGGAGCAGGGAAGGCGGCGGCCATCGACGAGGACCTCGCCCTTGTCCGGACGGTCCACGCCGGCGATGACGCGGGCCACCTCCGTGCGACCTGCGCCGACGAGCCCGGCAATGCCGAGGACCTCGCCGGCCTTGACCTGGAAGTCGACCTCGGCGAAGGCGCCCTTGCGGCTCAGGCCACGCACCTCAAGGACCACGCGGTCGCTGCTCGGCTCGGGAGCAACGTGCTGATATGTGAACTCACGGCCCACCATGGCGTTGACGAGGTCCTCGGTGGGGACACTGCCGTCCGCCCACTCGGCGACACGGGCGCCGTCACGCAGGCAGACGATCTCGTCCGACACCTCACGGACCTCGTCGAGGCGGTGCGAGATGTAGACCACGCCGGCGCCGCTGGCACGAAGGGCACGGATCCGGTCGAGAACGTGCTCGGTCTCGCTCTCACCGAGGGAGGCCGAGGGCTCGTCGAAGATCACGTAGCGCGGATGGCGACTGAGCGCCTTGGCGATCTCGATCTCCTGCTGCACCGCCATGGAGAGCCCTCGGACGGGTCGCCGGGGGTCCAGGTCGACGCCGAGCGACGAGAGCACCTCAGCGGCCTCTCGGTGCATCCGGCCGCGGTCGACGCGGCCGCGGCTGTGCGGTAGGCGACCGAGGAAGATGTTTTCGGCTACGGACAGCTCGGGAAGAAGTCGGATCTCCTGGTGGATGAGGACGACTCCTTGCCGGAGGGCGTCGGACGGGCTGTGCGGGGCATAGGGCTCTCCGTCCAGCGTCATGCTGCCGCCGTCCGGACGGACCACCCCGGTGATCAAGGAGCTGAGCGTCGACTTGCCTGCGCCGTTCTCCCCGATCAGGCCGACGACTGTCCCTGGCCTGACCCTGAAGTCGACCTCCTTGAGGACGGTGACTCCGCCGTACGTCTTCACCAGCCCGGCACACTCGAGGCCGTTCGCCGTTGGTGGGTTGCTCATCGCGTCTCCCGCGGTTTGCGCGTGGCGTCTCTGGGACGCTGATCGGGAGTCCCACGCCGGTGAGCGATCGACCTCGGTGGCCTGCCGCTCACCGGCGTGTGGACGGTTCTCGGTTACTTGAAGGACTGGGCGTCCGGACCGTAGAAGTCCTCGACCTTGTGCTGCTTGACGGTCTCGGAGTTGATCAGGACGGTGTCCTGCCACTGCTCGGCCGGGATGTCGTCACCCTCCCCGTTCATCAGGGCGATGGCGTTCTGGACCGCGATCTGGCCCATCTTGTAGGGCTGCTGAGCCATCGTGGCCTGGGTGAGTCCGCTCTCCACGGCGTCGAACATCGTCGGGAAGCCGTCGATACCGACGGAGAAGATCTTCTTGCCGGCTTCCTTGGCAGCCTTCGAGGCACCCAGCGACATCGCGTCGCTCTCACCGAAGACGGCGTCGAGGTTCGGGTTGGCGGTGAGGATGTTCTGGGTGGCCTTGAACGCCTCGGTCTCGTCCCAGTTGGCGGTCTCCTCGGCGACCACCTTGATGTCCGGGTTCTCCGCGAGCGCCTTCTCGCAGCCCTCGGTGCGCTGGATCTCGGCGGTCGAGCCGAGCACGCCGTGCAGGATCGCGATCTCACCCTTGCCGCCGATCTGCTCAAACATCCAGGTGCAGAGCTCGTACGCCGCCTTCACCGAGTCGGTGGCGATGTAGGTAGCCAGCTCGCCCTCTCCCGACTCGGGGCGCTGGTCGACGGCGATGACCGGGACGTCGGCCTGGTTGGCCGCGCGAACACCGGCGGCGGCGGCGGTGGAGTCCTGCGAGGTGAAGATGAGCGCGCCGATCTGCTGAGTGAGCAGGTCGTTGACCTGCTTGACCTGAGCCGAGGAGTCGTTGTTCGCCGACACGATCTTGACCTCGTAGCCCTGCTCCTTCGCCTCGGCCTTGATACCGGCGACCTCGGCGACGTAGAACAGCGACTTCTGGTCGGCGACGGACACGCCGATCACCGGCTTGTCGTCACCGCCGCCGGTGGCGCTGTTCGCCCCGCCACCACAGGCGGCGAGCGAAAGTGCCGCGACGCCAAGGGCGGCCGTCACGACGGTACGCAGGGGCCTGACACGTGCGTTCATTTCGTGCTCTCCTTCGAGATGGGTCTGATATTCGCCGCATCTCGCCTCGGCGTCTGCGACTATTTATTCATCGCTGAAATGGCGATGCAGCAAGTGTGTGCCGCCAGTCACAGTCAAGTCAAGTGTCGAATGAATATTCCTTCAGACTGGTCTAGTTGATTCACCGCCCGGCAGCACAAAAGGCGGGGCGGCCCCCGTCGGGACCGCCCCGCCTTATGCGATCAGTAGCTCAGCCCAGTCAGCCGAGCCGGCTCACGACCTGCTGGATCAGCGGCCACACCTTGGCCACCGACGTGTGGCTCACCGACTCCTTCGGCGAGTGCAGGTCGTGCAGCTCGGTGCCGATGGAGATGATGTCCAGATCACGGACCTTCTGGCTGAACATGCCCAGCTCGAGGCTGCACTGGGACACGTGGACGTCCGGCTCCTCGCCCATGATGTCGCGGTACGCCCCCTCGGCGACCTTGAGCAGCTGGGAGTCAGGCCGGTAGGGGAACTCCGGCGCGTCGAGGCCGTACTCCTCCACGGCCACTCCGCCCCCGGCGAGCGCGGCGAGGGACCGCACCCGGTCGAGGATCTCGTGCTTGCGGGAGGTCACCGCAGCGGTGATCGTCGACATGAGTCGAGCACCCTCCGCGGTGGGACGGACGGTGCCGAGGTTGTTCGAGCTCTCGACGATCCCCGGGACCACCAGGCTCCAGCTGAGGACACCGTTGGGGATCAGCGCCGTGAGGCGGGCGAAGCGTGCGCCGGCCTCGGCCGAGAACACCTTCTCCGTCGCGTCCGTCTCGTCGAGCTCGAGCCGGATGTCGGGGTCCGCCTTGCTGTACTCGTTGCGGAGCTTCTCGGCGAGGTCGGCGACGAACTCGGCCGCCCCCTTCGCGTCCTCTGGTCGCAGCGCGAGAACCGCTTGCGCGTCCGCGGGGATCGCGTTGTTCTGCGCGCCGCCGAAGGGCTCGGCTATGCGTACGTCGTACTGCGCCAGCAGCCCGTTGAGGGCTCGGGCCAGCACCTGCACGGCGTTGGCGCGCTCCAGGTGGATGTCGAACTCACAGTGGCCGCCCACGAGGCCACGCACCTTGAGCACCCGGAACTCCGAGTGCGTCGCGGGGACGTCCTCGAACTCACCGGGGACGTCAACCGTGAAGGTGATGTCGCCGCTGCAGCCCGCAAGGATCTCCTTGTCGGTGATCCAGTTGAAGTCGATCAT
>JBFIWG010000179.1:0-7050 GCA_041606495.1 Nocardioidaceae bacterium | reverse complement strand
CGAGGAAGTGCCACATCGCGATTCGGCCCTGCATCGCCGCGACCGAGGCCAGCATGAAGATCCCGGTGCAGTCACCTGCGGAGTACACCCCGCGGGCCGACGTGCGCGAGACCCGGTCGACGGTGATGAAGCCGCCGTCGTCGAGGGTGACACCGGCCTCCTCCAGACCCATGTCGGCGGTGTTCGGGATCGAGCCGAGCGCGAGCAGGCAGTGGGACCCCTCGACCGAGCGGCCGTCGGTCAGCGTCACGGTGACCTTGTCGCCGTCGCGCGTGACGGACTCCATCCGCGACTTCGACAGCACGGTCATCCCGCGGCGGGCGAAGACCGTCTCGAGCACCTCAGCGGCGTCGGCGTCCTCACCGGGCAGCACGCGGTCCCGGCTGGAGACGAGCACGACGTCGATGCCCAGGGCGTTGTAGGCGCTCGCGAACTCGGCTCCGGTGACCCCCGAACCGACCACGATCAGCCGCTCGGGCACCTCGTCGAGGTCGTAGACCTGCTCCCAGGTCAGAATCCGCTCGCCGTCCGGCTGAGCGGTGGGCAGGGTGCGCGGGCTGGCACCGGTCGCGATCAGCACCGCGTCGGCGTCGATCCGCTCTTCGCCGCCGTCCGCCAGCGTGGCGACCACGGCCTGCGGGCCGTCGAGACGGCCGCGACCGCGGACCACGCGGACGTTCTCGCGGGTCAGCCGCCGCTCGATGTCGGTGGACTGGGCGAGGGCCAGCTCCTTGACCCGCTGGTTGACCCGGGCGAGGTCGACCGTGACCGTGCTGCCGGGCCCGTCCAGCGAGATGCCGAGCTCGGCGGCCTCCTCCATCTCGGCCATCAGCTCGGCGGTGGCGATCAGGGTCTTGCTGGGCACGCAGTCGGTGAGCACCGCGGACCCGCCTAGACCGTCGGAGTCGACGACCGTGACGTCCGCTCCCAGCTGCGCAGCCACCAGCGCCGACTCGTAGCCACCAGGTCCGCCTCCGACAATCACCACTCGATTCACGGGGCCCATTGTTGCGTTGCCGTCATCTTGTGGCCAACCGAGGGCGTTACGCTGCTGTGCCGTGCCCCTCTACGCCGCCTACGGGTCGAACCTGGACCCCGCCCGCATGAGCGACCGCTGCCCGCACTCTCCCCTGCGCGGAACGGGCTGGCTGGTCGGCTGGCGACTCACGTTCGGCGGCGAGGAGATGGGCTGGGACGGCGCCCTCGCGACGATCGTCGAGGACCACTTCGAGCAGGTCTTCGTCGCCCTCTACGACGTCACCGACGAGGACGTCGAGGCGCTCGACAGCTGGGAGAGCGCCGACTCGGGGCTGTACCGCAAGACCCGGGTGCGCGTGGACACCATGCAGGGCGAGCAGCTGGCCTGGGCCTACGTCCTCGACGCCTACGAGGGCGGGCTGCCCTCTGCCAGCTACCTGGGCGTGCTCGCGGACGCCGCGGAGGCTGCCGGCGCCCCCGACGACTACGTCGCCGCGCTGCGTGCTCGGCCCTGCCGCTCCAGCGGGCTGTGACCCGGACCGCCCCCACCGATACGCTGCGGCGCGTGAGCAACGACAGCACTCCCCAGGAATTCGCGGCACAGGCCGCAGACCGTCTTCGCGAGCTGACCGGCGTCGACCAGCACGACGTGGCCCTCGTGATGGGCTCCGGCTGGCTCCCGGCCGTCGACGCCCTCGGCGAGGCAACCGCCGAGGTGAGTACGACGGACCTGCCCGGCTTCGCGCCGCCGGCCGTCGAGGGCCACGCCGGGAAGATCCGCTCGGTCCGGTCCGGCGACAAGAACCTCCTGGTCTTCCTGGGCCGGACCCACTTCTACGAGGGCCTCGGGGTGCGGTCCGTCGTACACGGGGTGCGGATGTCCGCGGCCGCGGGCTGCAAGGTGGCCGTGCTCACCAACGGCTGCGGCGGCCTCAAGGAGACCTGGCAGCCGGGCACGCCGGTCCTGATCAGCGACCACATCAACCTGACCGGCACCTCCCCCATCGAGGGCGCCAACTTCGTCGACCTCACCGACCTGTACAGCGCCCGCCTGCGCGCGCTGTGCACCGAGGTCGACCCGTCCCTCGACCAGGGTGTCTACGTCCAGTTCCCCGGCCCCCACTACGAGACGCCCGCCGAGATCGGCATGGTCCGGGCGATCGGCGGCGACCTGGTCGGCATGTCCACCACGCTCGAGGCGATCGCCGCCCGTGAGTCGGGGATGGAGGTGCTCGGCATCTCGCTGGTCACCAACCTGGCCGCGGGGATCACCGGCGAGCCGCTGAACCACGAAGAGGTCCTGGAGGCAGGCAAGGCCGCGGCAACCCGCATGGGCGAGCTGCTCGGCGCGATCGTCCCCCGGATCTGATGCGGATCCTGGTCACCGGCGCCGCCGGCAGCATCGGCGAGGTCCTCTGCAACGGGCTGTGCGACCGCGGGCACGAGGTCCTCGGTCTGGACCGGGTGCCCGAGCCCGAGGGCTTCACCGGTGACTGGTTCACCGTCGACTGCGCTGACCCGGACGCGGTCGCGGCGGTGTTCGCGGCAGCGGGCACCCTCGATGCGGTGGTGCACCTGGCCGGGATCCCCGGCGAGGCGTCTCTGCCCGACGAGCTGGAGTCGCACGTCGTGACCACGGCGGCCCTGCTGGACGCGATGGTCGAGCACGGCGTGACCCGGATCGTCTACGCCAGCAGCAACCACGCGGTCGGCCTCACCGAGCGGGTGCCGTCGCTGGGCGTCGACGTCCTGCCGCGGCCAGACACCTTCTACGGCGTCGCCAAGGTCGCAGCCGAGGCACTGCTGCGCCTGTACGCCGACCGGTACGGCATCGACGCAGTGGCGACCCGGATCGGCAGCTTCCTCCCCCGGCCGGAGACCCGTCGGCACCTCGCGACGTGGCTGTCGCCCGACGACGCCGTGCGCATGGTCGAGGCCTCCCTGAACGCGACCGCCCCAGGGTTCTCGGTCCTCTACGGCATCTCGGCGAACACCCGGGCCTGGTGGGACCTCGAGCCCGGACGCTCGCTCGGCTACGAGCCGCAGGACGACGCGGAGTACTTCGCGGCCGACATCGAGGCGTCGCCGGCCGAGGACAAGGACGAGGTGGAGGCCGCTCGGGTCGGCGGGCCGTTCGTCACCGAGGCGTTCTACCGGCCGGCTCTCGACCGCGCCTGACGGCGATGCGGCGTCCCCGCTAGCCTTCGGGACATGACGGCTTCGACGAACACCGCTGAACTCCTCGACCGGGCGCGAACCTGGGCCGCCGAGGACCCGGACCCGCAGACGAAGCAGGAGCTCGAGGCCCTGGTCGAGGCCGCCGCCGCGGACCACGACAGCGAGGCGGCGGCCGACCTGGCGGACCGGTTCGCCGGCCGCCTGGAGTTCGGAACCGCCGGGCTGCGCGGTGCGTTGGGCGCCGGACCGAACCGGATGAACCGGATCGTGGTGATCCGCGCGGCAGCCGGGCTGGCGTCGTACCTGAAGAAGAACGGTGCCGGCGCGGAAGACACGGTCGTGATCGGCTTCGACGCCCGCCACAACTCCGACGTGTTCGCCGCGGACACCGCGGCCGTGATGCGGGGCGCCGGTCTGCGCGCCAAGGTCCTCCCCCGCCCGTTGCCGACGCCGATCCTGGCCTACGCCATTCGCAAGCTCGGCTGTGTCGCCGGGGTCATGGTGACCGCCTCGCACAACCCGCCGGAGGACAACGGCTACAAGGTCTACCTCGGCGACGGGAGCCAGATCGTCCCGCCCGCCGACAGCGAGATCTCCGCCGAGATCGACGCGGTCGGTCCGCTGTCGTCGGTGCCGATGGGCGAGGGCTGGGAGCGGCTCGACGACACCGTGGTGGACGAGTACGTCGCCAGCGTGACCGCGCTGGCCGCACCGAGCAGCCCGCGCGACCTGGTCTCGGTCTACACCCCGCTGCACGGGGTCGGCGGCGAGACCGTCGTCCGGGTGATGGAGCAGGCCGGCTTCCCGGCGCCGCACGTTGCCTCGGCCCAGGCCGAGCCGGACCCGGACTTCCCCACCGTCGCCTTTCCGAACCCCGAGGAAGCCGGCGCGATGGACCTGGCGATGGCCCTGGCTGACGAGGTCGACGCCGACATCGTGGTGGCCAACGACCCCGATGCCGACCGGTGCGCGGTCGCAGTCCCCGGCCCGCACGGTTGGCGGATGCTGCGTGGCGACGAGGTGGGTGCGCTCCTGGCGGACTTCCTGCTCCGCCAGGGGGCGCAGGGCACGTACGCCACCACGATCGTCTCGTCCTCCCTGCTCGGGAAGATGGCGGCGGCGCACGGGCAGGAGTACCGCGAGACGCTGACCGGCTTCAAGTGGCTGGGCCGGATCGACGGGCTGGCATACGGCTACGAGGAGGCGCTCGGCTACTGCGCCGCGCCGGAGCTGGTCCGGGACAAGGACGGTGTCTCCGCGCTGCTCCGCATCGTCGAGCTCGCCGCCCTGCTCAAGGCCGAGGGCCGGACCCTCAACGACCAGCTCGACGACATCGCTCGTACCTACGGGCTGCACGCGACCGACCAGCTCTCGGTGCGGGTCACCGACCTCAGCGAGATCGCGGACGCGATGCAGCGGCTGCGCGCGAACCCTCCCGCCTCACTGGGCGGCCTGGACGTGGAGCAGGTCGACGACCTCGGCGAGGGCAGTGCCGACCTGCCGCCGACCGAGGGCCTTCGCTACCGGCTCGCCGAGCAGGCACGGGTGATCGTCCGCCCGTCCGGCACCGAGCCGAAGCTGAAGTGCTACCTCGAGGTCGTGATCCCGGTCGAGGAGGGCGAGAGCGAGGGCGTGGACGCCGCCCGTATCTCGGCCGTGGGACGTCTCGACGCGATCCGGGCCGACCTGGCCGGTGCCGCGGGCCTCTAGTCGGCAGGGTCAGAGGAACAGGCTGACCACGAACGCGACGCCGGTGACCACGAGGGCGGCGATCTCTGGCCAGGCGAGGACGTGGCGCGGCTGCTGGTCCGTCGTACCCCTCGACTGCCGCTTCGCCTCGTCGACCAGGCCCTCGATCCGGGTGACCACGAAGGTGTCGTAGCTCATCGCCGACTGGTCCGGACGCAGGGGCGTGGACCGCTCGGTGTAGTCCTCGATCCGGTCCAGGCCCAGCAGCGACGCCGGTCCCCGGCCCTTGGCCTTGACGATCTTGCGCAGTGACTTGCCGATCCCGATGCAGACGTAGCGCTCGTCCCCCACCCACACGTTCAACGTCCGGCGCACGGTCACGGTGTCGATCAGCACCAGCGGGACGTGGGTGTCGCGGAAGGAGTTCTGAAGGTGAAGGCGGTCGGGGTACGCCGTGGCGCGCGGACGCAGCTGAGTCATCCACACCAGCACACCGAAGAAGACCAGGCCCAGCGCGATGCGCACGCCGGTGAGGGTCTGCTCGTTCAGGGCGACGAAGCCGGTGAGCCCGACGACGACGGCGAGACTGAGGTAGCCCACGGCGCGACCGCTGGTCGGGCGGAAGCGCTCGACCGGCTCGACGTTCATGGTGTCCTCGGATGCAGCCGTCATGCCCCGATTGTGCATGGCCGGACGCGATTCACCACAACCGAAGGTGCCGTCCTATGCTGACCGGGTGACTACCGTCGTGAGCTCAGCGTCGAGCTCGGCGGGAGGGCTTCCCCCTTCCCTCGCCGAGGCGACGTCTTCAGATTCCTCTCTCCGCAGGTTCCTCCACGGCCTCCCTGGTGTAGACCAGGTCGGCTGCGAGGCCCGCGCCGCCGGCCTCGGGACCCGGTCGATCAAGACGACCTCCAAGGAGTTCGCGATCGACCTGGCCATCCGCATGGTCGACCTCACCACCCTGGAAGGTCAGGACACCCCCGGCAAGGTGCGCGCGCTGTGCACCAAGGCGATGCGTCCCGACCCCTCGGACCAGACGGTCCCCCAGGTGGCCGCGGTCTGTGTCTACCCCGACATGGTCCCGGTGGCGAAGGAGACCCTCGGCAACAGCGGCGTGCACATCGCCTCGGTCGCGACGGCATTCCCGTCCGGCCGCGCTGCGCTGGACATCAAGCTCGCCGACACCCGTGACGCCGTCGAGGCAGGCGCCGACGAGATCGACATGGTCATCGACCGTGGAGCGTTCCTGTCGGGTCGCTACCTCGAGGTGTTCGAGGAGATCGTCGCGGTCCGTGAGGCCTGCGGCGACGCGCACCTGAAGGTGATCTTCGAGACCGGCGAGCTGCAGACCTACGACAACGTGCGGCGTGCGTCCTGGCTGGCGATGATGGCTGGCGCGCACTTCATCAAGACCTCGACCGGCAAGATCCAGCCGGCGGCGACGCTGCCGGTCACGCTGATCATGCTGGAGGCGGTCCGCGACTTCCGCGAGACGACCGGACAGATGGTCGGCGTCAAGCCCGCCGGCGGCATCCGCACCAGCAAGGACGCCATCAAGTACCTCGTGATGGTCAACGAGGTCGCCGGTCCTGACTGGCTGGACCCCGACTGGTTCCGCTTCGGCGCCTCCACGCTGCTCAACGACCTGCTGATGCAGCGGACCAAGATGCGCACCGGCCGCTACTCCGGCCCCGACTACTTCACCCTGGACTGAGCCATGGCTACCACTTCATCCACGGGCACTCCGTTCGAGTACGCCCCCGCCCCCGAGTCGCGGTCGGTCGTCGACATCAAGTCGTCGTACGGCCTGTTCATCAACGGCGAGTTCGTCGACCCGGTCGGCGGCAAGACCTTCAAGTCGATCAGCCCCGCCAACGAGGAGGTGCTGGCCGAGGTCAGCGAGGCCTCCGACGAGGACGTCGACCTGGCGGTCAAGGCCGCTCGTCGCGCCTACACCCGGGTCTGGTCGAAGATGTCGGGCCGGGAGCGGTCGAAGTACCTCTTCCGGATCGCCCGAATCATCCAGGAGCGTTCGCGCGAGCTGGCGGTGCTGGAGTCGATCGACAACGGCAAGCCGATCAAGGAGTCGCGCGACGTCGACATCCCACTGGTCGCGTCGTTCTTCTTCTACTACGCCGGCTGGGCCGACAAGCTCGAGTACGCCGGTTACGGCCCCAACCCGCAGCCGCTGGGTGTCGCGGG
>JBFIWG010000178.1:0-7059 GCA_041606495.1 Nocardioidaceae bacterium | reverse complement strand
GTCGTCGAGCATCAGCCGGGCTTCCTCGGCAAGCACGGAGAGCACCCGCTCGCGCACCTGCTCACCGGTCAGCACGACCGGCGATTCCGGCT
Source organism: Nocardioidaceae bacterium (assembly GCA_041606495.1). Lineage (GTDB taxonomy): Bacteria > Actinomycetota > Actinomycetes > Propionibacteriales > Nocardioidaceae > Nocardioides_C. The sequence goes on along the minus strand of JBFIWG010000178.1, from coordinate 6,967 downwards.
GCTCGAACATCTCCTCGACCTCGGGGTCCACCGCGCCGTCGGGACCGTAGAGGCCCGGCTTGCCGGCCGCGACCAGCTTGGCGAGGTTGGGGGAGACGTAGAACCGGTCCGGGAACGCGCCGTGCAGGGTCTCGTTGTTGTGCAGCGCGACGGCCGGACCGACCAGCGACAGCAGCACGAACGGCGGCATCGGTGCGATGCCGGCGAAGGCCCCGTCGGCCACCGGGATCGGCGTGCCCTCGTCCACGATCTTGCTGACCTCGCCCATGAACCGGCCGAGCAGCCGGTTCACGATGAACGACGGGCTGTCCTTGACCAGGATCGTGGTCTTCTTCAGCGTCCGCCCGACCGCGAAGGCGGTGGCCAGGGTCGCGTCATCGGTCTGCTCGCCCTTGACGATCTCGAGCAGCGGCATCACCGCGACCGGGTTGAAGAAGTGGAAGCCGACCACTCGCTCGGGGTGCTCCAGGTCCGCGGCCATCTCGGTGATCGACAGCGAGGAGGTGTTCGTCGCGAGCACGCACTCCGGCGAGACCATCGCCTCGACGTCGGCGAAGACCTGCTTCTTGACCTTCATCTCCTCGAAGACGGCCTCGATGACGAAGTCGGCGTCCGCGAAGGCGGCCTTGTCGACTGAGCCGGTGACGAGCGCCTTGAGCCGGTTCGCCTTGTCCTGGGTGGCGCGGCCCTTGAGCAGCAGCTTGTCGATCTCGGCGTGCACGTAGCCCACGCCCTTGTCGACGCGCGCCTGGTCCAGGTCGGTGAGTACGACGGGCACCTGCAGGCGCCTGGCGAAGAGCAGGGCCAGCTGGCTCGCCATCAGACCGGCACCGACGATCCCGACCTTGCTCACGGGCCGTGCCAGCGACTTGTCCGGGGCACCGGCGGGGCGCTTCGCCCGCTTCTGCACCAGGTCGAAGGAGTACAGCCCGGCACGGAGCTCCGGGGTCATGATCAGGTCGGCGAGCGCCTCGTCCTCAGCGGCGAAGCCCTCGTCGCGCGAGGCGGTCCGTGCCTCGGCCAGCAGGTCCAGCGCGCGGTAGGCGGCGGGGGAGGCGCCACCGGTCTTGGCGTCGGCGATCGCCCTGCCGCGAGCGATCGCAGCCTCCCAGGCCTCGCCGCGGTCCACCTCGGGCCGCGACACGGTCTCGGTGCCGGTGAGCACGCGCGCCGCCCAGAGCAGGGACTGCTCGAGGAAGTCGGCGCCCTCGAACATGGCGTCGGCCAGGCCGAGGCCGAACGCGGCCTTGCCGCCGAGGACCTTGTTGTTGTTCAGGGGGTTCTCGACGACCAGAGTGACGGCCCGGTCCGCGCCGATCAGGTTGGGCACCAGGTAGGCGCCACCCCATCCGGGCACCAGACCGAGGAAGACCTCGGGCAGTGCAACCGCCGGCGCCGAGTCCTGGACGGTCCGGTAGCTGCAGTGCAGCGCGACCTCGAGGCCACCGCCGAGCGCGAGCCCGTTGATGAACCCGAAGGACGGCTTCCCGCCGTCGACCAGCTTGCGGAAGACACCGTGGCCGAGCTGCGCGATGAGCTTGGCGTTCTCGCGGTCGGAGATAGCGGGTACGCCGGTCAGGTCGGCGCCCGCGGCCAGGATGAACGGCTTGCCGGTGATGCCGATTGCGACTACCTCGTCACGGGCGAGTGCGTCGTCGATCGCGGTGTTGAGGGACGCAAGGCCCTGCGGGCCGAACGTGTTCGGCTTGGTGTGGTCCAGGCCGTTGTCGAGCGTGATCAGGGCCAGCGTGCCCGCGCCGTACGGCAGCGTCACGTCCCGCGACTTGGCCTGGGTGACGACCTCGTCGCTGCTCATCGCGATGCCGCGGTCGAGCAGCGCCTGGAACTCGGGGGTGGTGGACATCAGGCTGCACCTTCCTCGGCCGCGACGGCGGCGGCGTAGTGCGGGTTCTCCCAGATCACGGTGGCGCCCATGCCGATCCCGACGCACATGGTGGTCAGGCCGTAGCGCACCTCGGGGCGTTCCTCGAACTGACGGGCCAGCTGAGTCATCAGGCGCACGCCGGAGGAGGCCAGCGGGTGGCCGACCGCGATGGCGCCGCCGTAGGGGTTCACCCGGGCGTCGTCGTCGGCGATGCCGAAGTGCTCGAGGAACGCGAGCACCTGGACCGCGAACGCCTCGTTGATCTCGAAGGCGTCGATGTCGTCGATGGTCAGGCCGGCCTGCTTCAAGGCCTTCTCGGTGGCCGGGATCGGGCCTGCGCCCATCACCTCCGGCTCGACCCCGACGAAGGAGTAGGAGACGAGGCGCATCTTGACCGGCAGACCGAGCTCGTTCGCGGTCTCCTCGTCGGCGAGCAGGCACGCGGTCGCGCCGTCGTTGATACCCGCGGCGTTGCCGGCGGTGACCCGGCCGTGCGCGCGGAACGGGGTCTTCAGCGAGGCCAGGCTGTCCATGGTGGTGCCGGGGCGGGGCGGCTCGTCCACGGTGGCGAGGCCCCAGCCGTCCTCCGCGGTCCGGGTGGCGACCGGGACCAGGTCAGGCTGGATCTGGTTCGCGGCGTAGGCGGCGGCGGTCTTCTCCTGCGAGCGGACGGCGTAGGCGTCGGCGCGCTCCTTGGAGATCGACGGGTAGCGGTCGTGCAGGTTCTCGGCCGTGTTGCCCATCGAGAGAGCCTCGGGGTCGACGACCTTCTCCGAGAGGATCCGCGGGTTGGGGTCCACAGCCTCACCCATCGGGTGGCGGCCCATGTGCTCGACCCCGCCGGCGACGACGACGTCGTAGGAGCCGAAGGCGATGCCTGCCGCGGTCGTTGTCACCGCCGTCATCGCGCCCGCGCACATCCGGTCGATGGCGTAGCCGGGGGTGCTCTGCGGCAGGCCCGAGAGCAGCGCGGCGGTCCGGCCGATGGTGAGGCCCTGGTCGCCGATCTGGGTGGTCGCGGCGATCGCGACCTCGTCGACCCGCTCCGGCGGCAGGGACGGGTTGCGCCGCAGCAGCTCACGGATGCATTTGATTACCAGGTCGTCGGCACGCGTCTCGGCGTACTGACCCTTGGCCTTGCCGAACGGCGTTCGCACGCCGTCGACGAAGACGACCTCTCGCAACTGTCGGGCCACGAAGGCTCCTTCAAGCGTCGTAGGGTTGTTTCCTGGGATGCTACCGGCTGGTAACAAGGCAGGGGAACAACGCGCCGACGTGTCCGCAGTCACGTCCGACGTGGGAGGTCAGGGGTCAGTCGTTCCCGTACAGCTCCTCGAAGTTGCGGTGGAAGACGCGGTCCTTGAGCTCATCGCTCACGTCCGCGCCGAGGATCTTGTAGTACTCGCCCCAGAAGTCGCTCCACGGCTCGTCGGAAGCAAACAGGACCCGGTCCGCCCCCACTCCGGTCCGCTCGATCTCGGTCAGCAGCCAGCGGGTGCCGAAGCCGATCGTCCACGTGGTGTCCGTGTAGACCCGGTACCCCTGCTCGACCCACGACAGGAACTGGGGGACGAGCTTGATGTGCCCGCTGACACCGCCCCCGAAGTGGACGATGTGGATCTTCACCCGCTTGCCGAACTCCTCGATCATCGGGATGAAGTTGTTGATGTCCGAGGTCCCGCCGGCGCTGGTGTGGAAGTGGAAGACCAGATCGTGCCGCTCGGCGGCGTCGAAACAAGCCTGCGCCACCTCACGCGTCTCGGCGTCCCAGGTCTGTGGGTCGGGGTTGCCGCCCAGCAGGAACGTCGTTTTGAGAGCGACGATGTCGGCAGCGCCCGCGTTGTCCAGGGCGCTCATAGTCATCTCCCGGTTCTGCGGGAGGAAGGACACCCAGAGCCCGCCCTTGAGCCGGTCACTGCTGCTCGCGCTGTCGAGCACCAGCTCGTTGAGCGAGAACGGCTGCTCCTGGACCGGGATGCCGTAGTTGGGCAGCACCAGCCCACGTTCCAGGCCGCGCACATCCAGATGCCTGGAGAGGTAGTCCTCGGTCTTCGCGTAGTCGTAGACGGTGGGCCGGACCGGTTCAGGCAGGTTGTAGAACGGCCACGCTGCCAGCTCGCCGATGTGGCTGTGCGCGTCGATGACCTGGCCGGCGACCTTCTCGATGGCAGCCATGGCAGCTCCCTTCCGTGACGCCGCGCGTCACACGGTCCAGGTCTGCATGATCAGGGCGTTCTCGCGACGGGCGGTGAGCACCGAGTCGAGTACGTCGAGAGGGTTGATCGGCCGGACGCCCTCCATCATGTCGGTCTCCCGCATCCCGTAGAGGGCTGCGGCGGAGAACCGGCAGGCATAGACGTGCCCACCCTCTTCCATGAACGTCTTCAGCTGCTTGTTGTAGCCGAGGTGGCCCGGGAATGCCTCGTCACCCACCTTGGGGTAGCCCCGCGTGGCCGAGGCCATGAGCGAGCCGGGGCCGAACAGGACCAGATGGGTGTCGAAGCCCTTCCTGTTGAGCCTCGTGGCGGTGAGCATGTTGATCAGCCCGACCGAGCCTTCGAAAGGCACGGTGTGCATGAGGATGTAGGCCTTGTCGCCCGGCTCGGCCTGGATGTCTTCGAAGACCTTGTCCTCGTAGTCGACGATCGCATCGCCGACGTTCGCGCGTTCACCGATGACCTGTGCCATCGCTGACCTCCGATCGGTTCGTTCCTTCTCTTCCTGTGCATGTGGGCTGCTCGCGGCGGCGGGCGGGAAGATCCCGCCGACGCTAGACAGCCGGGTCCCTGCGTCGTGGCGGATCGGTCCACGAGGTCCACTGCTTCCTGTGGCTGCCGGGCATCAGGCGCAGCGCCCGCGAACGAACCGACCAGGGGAGGCGCGCGTACAGCGGCGCGAACAGCCGGAGCCAGAACAGCTCCTCGAGGCCGGTCGGTCGTCGGGGTCGGGTGACTCCGTAGCGCCTGGCCACGCGGTCCTGCGCGGCGACCATCAGGTAGTGCTCCGCGTTCTTCCGCAGCCAGCGCGACGGGGACATCTCAGCCGGTCCGGGCCCTGGCGTTCTCGACGCCGTTCTGCGCCGCGAGCACGATCGGTTCGTTGAGCGCACCGATGGCGGGGGAGTAGACGTTCTCCATGGCCGCGAGGTCGGTGAGGGTCAGGCCGAACTTCACTGCCGTGGCAAGGAAGTCCGCCCGCTCCTTGATCCCCTCCTGGCCCACCATCTGCGCCCCGATGAGGCGGAGCTCGTCCGGCTCGGCGAGGAGCTTGATCAGGATCTTCTTGGTGCCGGGGTAGTACCGGGCTCGCGAGATGCCCTCGGCCTTGCCCAGGACGTAGCGGAGGCCCAGCGCGGTGGCGAGGGTCTCGCCGAACGAGGCTCCGCCGATGACCCACTTGCCGGCCGGAGTGCCCCAGGGGACGTAGACCGGCTGGTAGCGCTTGGTCCCGCCGCCGGCGTTGAGTCCTGCGACCTTTCCCTGGGCGTAGGCGTGGCTTCCGGTGAGGCCCGACACCCCCACCCGGGTGAGTCCGTGCGGCAGCTCGGCGCAGTCGCCCGCCGCGTAGACGTCCGGGACGGAGGTGGCCATCCGCTCGTCCACCACGAGGCCGCCGCTGGAGCCCCGTTTCAGGCCCGCCGCGACGGCGAGCTCGTTGTTGGGCTGCTTGTGCGTGCAGATCACGGCGAGGTCCGCGGGGATCGTTCCCCCGGAGGTCCGAACCGCAGCAAGTCTCCGGTCACCTTCGAACGCCTCGAGCGTGGTGTTGAAGTGCATGTGCACGCCGAGCTCCTGCCAGGACTCCTGGACGGGGGCGATGATGTCGGGGTCCACGAGGTCCGCCAGCGCCCAGGGCTGGGGGTCGATCAGGTGCGTCTCGATGCCGCGGTGGGCGAGGGCGGTGGTCATCTCGAGGCCGAGAGGGGTCGCGTGTACGACGACTGCGGTCTTCACCTCGTCGAGCACCTTGTCCCACTGCATCGCCTGACGGATGTTCTTGACGTAGTAGAGGTTCTCGAGCTGGCTCCCGGGAACGTCCGGGTCGGCGTAGTCGAAGCCAGTGCCGATCACCAGCCGGTCCCAGCTGACCTCGCCCTCGCCCGACACCTGGGCGACCTTGCGCTTCAGGTCGAGTGCTTCGACCCGGGTCTCGTAGTGGATGTCGATGCCGGCCTGGACGTAGGCCTCCTTCTCGGCGAGGAAGAGGGACTCGAAGGTCTCGATCTCGCGGCCGTGCACGTAGGGGATTCCGCACGGGCTGTAGCCCACGTCCTCGAACTCGGTGTAGACGACGACCTCGTTCGCGGGGTCGGCCGCCTTCACTCCTCCAGCGGCACCGATCCCTGCGGCTCCGCCACCGACCACGAGCGTCTTGTGTGGCATGAGGAGCTCCCGTCAGGCCGACTGCCGACCGCCCCTGGGCGTTTAGTATCGGCAATATCCGATCACTTTAGTAGGACGCGGGGTGATGTCAAGGAGCCGGCGCGCGGCCCGGCGCGGGGCCAGGTTCCGGCCCGCTCCGCGACGTCGCAACGAGCCCGATGTCCAGCTGCGGAGCGGTGCGCAGGCTGTTGGTGACGTAGCAGACGCGCTCGGCCTCGGGGAGCAGCTCCTCGAGGATCGAGCTGGGTGCTGCGGAGCCGACCGCGATGCCGATCCGGCTGAATCGCGGGCCGTCGTACGTGCCCACGACCGTGACGTGCAGGTCCTCGAGCTCATGGCCTCGTCGCCGCGCGGCGTAGGCCATGGCGAGCGCGAAACAGGAGGCGATGGAGGCCAGGAAGAGGTCGGTGGGCTGGGGGCCGGTGTCACCGCCGCCCGCCGACAGCGGCTCGTCGGCGACCACGTCGAACCGCCCGGCCTGGACCACCGCCCGCATCCCTCCCTCCCAACGGGCTTGTACGGTGCGCGTCGCGGAGCCGGTCATTCTTGCGCGCCTCCCCGGGCGAGGGCGACAACGGCGGCCCGGAAACAGGCCTCGGGTGCGCTCGCCACGCCGGCGCCGACCTGGCCGGCTCCCGAGCTAGCGGCCAGGATCCCGGTGGTGACGCGGGGGGTGACCCCCAGCTCGACCACGCGCCGC
>JBFIWG010000177.1:0-7076 GCA_041606495.1 Nocardioidaceae bacterium | reverse complement strand
GTCCGGGACCGTGAGTTCGGCACGATGGTGGCACTGCGTGGGACCGAGATCGTCCGGGTGCCGCTCATTGAGGGCACCGGCGAGCTGAAGCTGGTGACTCAGGAGCTGTACGCCGAGGCCGAGGTCTTCTTCGGCTGACCCTTTGCCCCGACCTCTGCTTGTGTGATTGTGGGAGGGGGTCGGAAGCGGGGAGTATGCCGTGCTGGTCGAGGCGTCGCACTCGTGGCGCGAGCGCGTCACGATCGCAGCTGCCGCGGCGGCGACCCTGGCGGTGATCGCCGGGCCGCCGCTGGCCGCGTCCATCAGCGGCGCGCACGGCTTCGGCGAGAACGACCCGCCCGCCAGCACGCTCACCGAACGTGCCGAGAAGGCTCTGGCGGAGCTGCCGTTCGCCTACCGACTGGGCGAGAGCGTGATCGTCCCGGCTGCGACCGACTTCAGCGTCAACTGGTCCGGGACCGTCGTACGTGAACGGATCGTCGGACAGGCCATCCCGCTGGGTTTCCGGGGCGTCACCGACTACGGCTACCTGAGCTCGTCGGCGCTTGCCCCGGACTGGACGGCGGAGCTCACCGCGGAGGACCGGGTGCTCGCCGACGTCGGCCCGCTGACGTTTGCCTGCACCCGCTGGCCGGGGGTCGAGGGCTGCGAGGCCTCCCTCCTGATGCAGCACGAGGGCGAGTACTACTTCTTCCGGTCCGGCATCGGGTCTGCGGACTTCCTCGAAGAGGGCGCTCCGATGGAGATGTTCACCTTCGACGTGCTCGGGCCCAACGGCACCCGTCAGCTGGTGCTGGGCGGACTGGGCGGCACCGAAACCAAGGAGGTGCAGCTGACGCTGCGCGACGGTTCGACGGTCGCGGCGTGGGCCTCCAGAGGCGTCGCAGTCGAGGGCGCCACGATCTGGTGGACCTCGGTGTCCTCGCCGGTCGAGTCGGTCTCGGCGTACGACGGGCGTGGGGATGTCGTGCAACGGCTCGGCCCTGGTTGATCCGCTGCGAGCACTGTCGGCGTCCCTGCCTAGGGTGGGCGCCATGTCTGACACCGTGTTCTCTCCCGAGCGAGCAGCCGTCGCCGACCGGGTCATCGCCGCGATGGCCGGCCCGTCCGCGCGGCTGCGCGACGACCAGCGCAAGGCGGTTGCCGCGCTGAGCGAGGAAGCGGCGAGGGTGCTGGTGGTGCAGGCGACCGGCTGGGGCAAGTCGGCGGTCTACTGGGCCGCCACGGCGATCCGGAGGAGCGAGGGGCACGGCCCGACGCTGGTCGTGTCGCCGCTGCTCTCACTGATGCGGGACCAGGTCGCGGCGGCGGGCCGCGCGGGTCTTCGCGCCGCGACGCTGAACTCGTCCAACATCGAGGAGTGGAGCGGGGTCGAGGCGGCGCTGGGCAACGGCGAGCTCGACGTCCTGCTGGTCTCGCCCGAGCGGCTGGCCAACCCCGGCTTCGGTCGCCGGGTGCTCGACCGCCTTGCAGGGAACCTCGGCCTGCTCGTCATCGACGAGGCACACGCCGTCTCCGACTGGGGCCACGACTTCCGGCCGGACTACCGCCGCGTCTCCGACGTGCTCCAGCGTCTGAACCCCGCCACGCCGGTCCTGGCCACCACGGCGACCGCGAACGCGCGGGTCACCGACGACGTGGCGAAGCAGCTGGGGGAGACCACGCTGGTGCTGCGTGGCGCCCTCGCCCGCGCCAGCCTCGAGCTGTCGGTGGTGGACCGGCTGACCCCGTTGGAGCGGTACGCCTGGGTCGTGGACCACCTCCCGCAGCTGGCGGGTTCGGGCATCGTCTATGCGCTCACCGTCGCCGACGCGGAGCGGCTCACCGCGGCGGTTCAGGCAGTGCACGGCGACGCACTCCCGGTGGCGGCCTACACCGGGCAGCTCGAGGCGTCTCGGCGTGAGTCGCTCGAGGATGCTCTGCGCGACAACCGGCTCAAGGCGCTGATCGCCACGTCCGCGCTCGGGATGGGCTACGACAAGCCGGACCTAGGATTCGTCGTGCACGTGGGGGCGCCGCCCTCGCCGGTCTCGTACTACCAGCAGGTGGGTCGCGCAGGCCGCGCCATCGAGCACGCCCACGCGGTGCTGCTTCCCTCCGACGCCGACTCCGGCGTCTGGGACTACTTCGCGACCGCCACCATCCCCAAGCCGGAGCAGGTCGAGCGAGTGCTCGAGGTGCTGCCGATGGAGGAGCCGCTGAGCGTCGCTGCGGTGGAGGCGCAGACCGGAGTACGCCGCGGCCGGGTCGAGCTGATGCTCAAGCAGCTCGCGGTGGACGGCGTGGTCGACCGGGTCGAGGGGGGCTGGGTCCGGACCGGCGTGGCCTGGACCTTCGACGCCGCCCACTACGACGGCGTGGTGGAGGTGCGTCGTCGCGAGGCGGACATCATGCGCGCCTACACCCACGGCAAGCGCTGCCTGATGCAGCTGCTCCAGGAGTCGTTGGACGACCCGTCGGCCGAGCCGTGCGGCCGGTGCTCGGTCTGCCAAGGCGGCCTGCCCGAAGCACTCGCCGCGACCCCGTCGACCGAGACCATCACCGCCGTCACCGAGCTGCTTCGCGGCCAGGTGCACGTGCTCGAGCCGCGGAAGATGTGGCCCGGGGGAGCGTTCGGCTCCCGCGGCCGGATCCCTGCCGACGAGATGCCGGCGGTGGGTCGAAGCCTGGTCTTCGCGGACGCACCCGAGTGGCGCGACACCGTCAGTGCGATGTTCGCCCGCGACGGCCTCGCTCCGCAGGAGGTCAAGGACGCCTCGGTGCGTCAGCTCGCCGAGTGGCGCACCTCCTGGCCCGCACGGCCGGAGGTCGTGGTGGACCTGCCGGCGGCCGGGTACCCCAAGCTCACCGCCGACCTGGCAGACCACCTCGCCTCGGTCGGTCGGCTGGACCGGGCGTCCCTGTCGGTCGGCCAGGTCGGTGAGGACCTGCGAGAGCTGAGCTCTTCGGAGGAGGCCGCGTGGTGGCGGGACCGGCTCGACACCGCGCCGGTCGCCTCGGCGGTCGGCGGGCGCACGGTGCTGCTGGTCGTGGACGCCACCTCGTCGCTGTGGCCGATCACGGTTGCCTCCGCGCTCCTGGCCAGGGCCGGGGCGTCGCTGGTGCTGCCGCTGCTGGTGCACCGGCGCCCCTGACGCGTTACAGGCAAGCGCGAGGGGGCGACCCGCCTAGGCGCCACGCGTCCGGGCAAGGAACGAGGAGGCGACCCGCTACAGGTCACCCCCTCGTCCCGGACAGTGAGCCACGCGCCGGACCCGGCCTGGATCGGGTCCGGCGCGTGGGGTCGTTCAGCGTCGGGCCTTGCCGCCCTTCTTCCCCTTCTTGCCCTTGGGAGTGTCGGTCGGCGTCGTGGCCGCTCCCGCGTAGGCAGTTGCGGCGTCGGCGTCGACGATGCCGTGGCCGTAGGACGTGGTGTACGCCCCGGTGCCGATGCCGGGCGTGCGCGCGGTGTCGATGAGCGCGCTCTTCACGTTGTCCAGGGTGCGGCCCTGAGCGAACAGGAGGGCGCCGAGTCCGGCCACGTGCGGGGTCGCCATCGACGTACCCGCGTAGTAGTCGTAGTCCGCCTCACCGCAGGCCGCCGACCCGGTGCCGCGCGGAACCGTGGAGACGATGTCGTCCTCGCAGAACAGGGTGCCGGCACCGCCCGGGGCGGCCACCGCGAACATGTCCGGCTTGATCGCGCCGTTGCTGAACCAGCTGGGCGTCTCCTCACGCGTGGTCGAGGTGACGCAGAGCGCGCCGTTCTCGAACGACGGGGTGTCGCACACCGGGAAGCTCTCGTTGCCGGCGGCGGCCACCACCAGGACGCCCTTGTCGTTGGCGTAGGCGATGGCCTCGGTCACCGAGGACTCGAGCCCGGTGATCGTGATCGCCTGTGCGCCCGGGACCGCGCCGAGGCTGAGGTTCACCACGTCGGCGCCGTGGTCCACGGCGTAGCGGATGCCGGCGGCGATCTGCTCGAACGAGCCGCTGCCCTCCTCGAGCGCCTTGATCGGCATCACCTTGGCGTCGGGGGCGACGCCGGCGATTCCGGTGCCGTTGTTAGTGACGGCCGCGACGATGCCGCTGACGTGGGTGCCGTGCTCGTCGAGGTCGTTGCCGACGCCGTCCGGTCCCTTCCAGTCACCGTTGCCGCACGGCGCGGCAGCGCCCTCCGCGCAGGTGAAGGTGGCACCGCCGACGAGGTTCCCGGCGAGGTCGGGGTGGGCGAGGTCCACGCCGGAGTCGACCACGGCGACGACCGCGCCGGTTCCGGTGGTGCGGGTCCAGGACTGCTCCGCCTTGATCTGGTCCAGGCCCCACTGCTGCGGCCGGAGGGGGTCGCTCGTGGTGGCCGAGGCCGGGGTGGCAACGAGTGCGGTGGCGACCAGGCCGAGCCCGCCGAGGGTGGCGGCGGCTCGGGTCCGGACGGAGAAATGCGGTGATGTGCGCTGCATGTGAAACCTTCCGAGAAGAGGGCATCGATCGGTGCTCACACAACGAGCGCGGACCGGAAAAGGTCACGCGTTCACGGCCTTCGTCACCTTCGCCCTTTTGGTCACCCCAGCGTTTCGTAAAGGATTCGGCTGGACCGTTTACCTCGTGATTTCACAGGGGTAGCCAGGAGATATGGACCGCTCACTGCTGCGGCGCGTGGTGGCTTCACTGAGGCAGATCGCCTTTCCCCTGGTGGTCTTCCTGCTCTGCCTCCAGGCGTTCCAGATCGCGCTGATGCCCTGGGTCTGAGCCCGGGTTTGTGCGGTGGTATCTCGGGGCAAGGTGCCATCGGTGTCGGGTTCGAACGTGCCTGCGGACGGGTTCCGACCCGGGCAGTCGGCGTGGTTCGGATGACAGGGGGTTGCGGTGAGCTCGCAGACGCACGCGGAGACCTCTATCGAAGACCAACCAGAGCTGAAACGGGTCCTCGGCCCGAAGCTCCTGCTCCTCTTCATCGTCGGAGACATCCTCGGCACCGGTGTCTACGCGCTCACCGGAGACGTGGCCGGCGAGGTCGGCGGTGCGGCCTGGGCGCCGTTCCTGGTCGCCTTCGCCGTTGCGACCATCACCGCGTTCTCCTACCTCGAGCTGGTCACCAAGTTCCCCGAGGCGGCAGGGGCGGCGCTCTACACGCACAAGGCGTTCGGCCTGCACTTCCTCACCTTCATCGTCGCGTTCGCGGTGATGAGCTCAGGCATCACCTCGGCCTCGACCGCGTCGAAGTTCTTCGCCGAGAACCTCGTCGTCGTCTTCGGTCTCGACTGGGGGACCACGGCGGTCATGGTGGTCGCGCTGCTGTTCATGGCAGCGCTGGCGGTGGTCAACCTCCGAGGTGTCAGCGAGAGCGTGAAGGTGAACGTCGTCCTCACCCTGGTCGAGCTCACCGGTCTGCTGATCGTGATCCTGGTCGGCTTCTGGGCGATGGCGCAGGGCGGCGCTGACTTCAGCCGGGTGATGGTCTTCGAGACCAGTGCGGACCGCAGCACCTTCGTCGCGATCACCGCCGCCACCTCGCTGGCATTCTTCGCGATGGTCGGCTTCGAGGACTCGGTGAACATGGCCGAGGAGACCCACGAGCCCAGCCGCAACTTCCCGCGGGTCATGCTCAGCGGCCTCGGCATCACGGCGTTCATCTACGTGCTGGTCTCGATCGCCGCGGTCGCCCTGGTCCCGGTCGGCACGCTGGCAGACTCCGAGACGCCGCTGCTCGAGGTGGTCCGGGCCGGTGCCCCGGGTCTGCCGATGGACCAGATCTACCCGCTGATCTCGATGTTCGCGGTGGCCAACACCGCCCTGATCAACATGCTGATGGCCAGCCGGCTGATCTACGGCATGGCCAAGCAGGACGTCCTGCCCCGGTCGTTGTCGGCGGTTCTGCCGCAGCGTCGTACGCCGTGGGCGGCCATCGTCTTCGTCACCGTTGTCGCGCTCGGCCTGATCTTCGTGGTGACCAAGGTGATGGGCGCCGACACCGTCTCTGCGCTGGGCGGCACGACGGCCCTCCTGCTGCTCGGTGTCTTCTCACTGGTCAACGTCGCCTGCCTGGTGCTCCGCCGCAACCCCGTGTCCCACGACCACTTCCGGGCGCCGACGGTGCTTCCGGTCCTCGGAGCGGCCTCGTGCGCTTTCCTGGTCGGCCCCTGGACCGGGCGGGACACCGTGCAGTACGAAATCGGTGGCGCGATGCTCGCCCTCGGGGCCGTGCTGTGGGCGCTGACCTGGATGTGGAACCGCGGTGTCCGGGCGAAGCGGACCGGCTTCCGGGACCCGGACCGGCTCAACGGTTGAGGCGTCCGCGGACGTAGGCTGGTGCGGTGACCATCCCTGACCTGCAGACCCTCCGTGACCTCGGCGCCGCGCAGCAGCCGCAGTGGCCGAACGCGAACGCCCTCGACGCGGCGGTCGGCAAGCTGCGCAGCGTCCCGCCGTTGGTGTTCGCGGGGGAGTGCGACGACCTCAAGGGCAAGCTGGCCGCCGTCTCCCGCGGTGAGGCCTTTCTGCTCCAGGGTGGTGACTGCGCGGAGACCTTCGACGGCGTGACCGCCGACAACGTCCGCAACAAGCTTCGGGTGCTGCTCCAGATGGCAGTGGTGCTCACCTACGCCGCGTCGGTCCCCGTGGTGAAGCTGGGCCGGCTGGCCGGTCAGTACGCCAAGCCGCGGTCCTCCGACACCGAGACCCGGGACGGTGTCACGCTGCCGGCGTACCGCGGGGACGCCGTCAACGGGTTCGCTTTCACGCCCGAGGCACGGATGCCGGACCCGCAGCGGCTGGTCGACGTCTACAACTCCTCGGCCGCGACGCTGAACCTGGTCCGCGCGTTCGTCACCGGTGGGTACGCCGACCTGCGTCAGGTCCACACCTGGAACACCGACTTCGTCCGGTCCTCTCCGGTGGGTCGCCGCTATGAGCAGCTGGCCAACGAGATCGACCGGGCGCTGACGTTCATGAAGGCGATCGGCGCCGACCCCGACGAGTTCCACCGGGTGGACTTCCACTCCAGCCACGAGGCCCTGATCCTGGAGTACGAGCACGCGCTCACCCGGGTCGACTCCCGCACCCAGCAGCCCTACGACGTCTCCAGCCACTTCGTGTGG
>JBFIWG010000176.1:0-7079 GCA_041606495.1 Nocardioidaceae bacterium | reverse complement strand
TTCACCTCGTCGAACGAGGCGTACCGCTGCGACCAGAAGGCCGTGGCCCAAGCGTGGTTGAGGCCCTCGATGTCGCCGTACCGGTTCTCCAGCCAGACTCGAAAGGCCGCGGCGCTGACGTCGCAGTAGCACAGGGCGTTGTGGTCTCCGAGCTCGTTGCCGACGTGCCAGAGAGCCAGGCCGTCGTGGTCGCCGTACCGCTCGGCCATCGTGCGGCAGAGCGCGAGCGCTCGCTCCCGGTAGACCGGGGAGCTCGGGCAGAAGCCCTGGCGGGCCCCCGGCCACAGCGTCCGGCCGTCCGCGGTCTGGGGCAGGGTCTCGGGGTAGCGGTGGGCCAACCACGGGGGTGGTGAGGCGGTTGCCGTGGCCAGGTCGATCCGGACCCCGGCGTCGTGCAGCCGGTCCATCACCCGGTCCAGCCAGTTGAGCTCGTATCGGCCCTCCTCCGGCTCCAGATGAGCCCAGGAGAAGACCCCCAGCGTGACCAGGTCGACGCCGGCCTCCCGCATCAGGTCGATGTCTTCCAGCTGTACCTGCTCCGGCCACTGCTCGGGGTTGTAGTCGCCACCGAAGGCGAGGCGGGGGAGGGGGGCAGTCATAAATCCGATCGTCCGCCAAGGGGCCACTAGAGTCAACATTTTTCAACACTGAAATCGGCCAACTAGGCTCGCCGTGTTCGGATCGTGACCGAACCAGTGGGTCCAGACCCTTGACAGTGACGGCAGTCACGTCCGAATCTGGTGTCTGATGTTCGATTCTGTTGGACTCTCCCGGAGGACCCCATGTCTGATTCACGTCGCGAGCTCGACTCGATCGCTCGGATGATCCCCCCGTCGTTCGCGGCGACCTCGGCGCTGAGCCGCCGCAACTTCCTCAGGGCCTCGGCGGTGACGGGTGCTGCACTCGGCTCGTCCAGCCTGCTCGCGGCCTGTGGCGGCGACGATGGCGGTGGCGGAGGCGGCGGCTCAACGGTCACGTTCGGGATGAACGAGAGCGGCCCGATCGCACCGGCCGAGCGGCTGAGAGCCGCGACCAAGGAGTTCGAGTCCCAGTCGGGCCTCACCGTCGAGCGCAACGAGGTCGACCACAACACCTTCCAGGAGAACATCAACACCTACCTGCAGGGCAATCCCGACGACGTCTTCACGTGGTTCGCCGGGTTCCGGATGGCGCAGTTCGCCGAGCAGGGTCTGATCGGCGACATCAGCGACGTGTGGCCGATCGACGGCCTGGACGAGAGCTTCCAGCAGGCGGCCACCGCCAACGGTCAGCAGTACTTCGTACCGTCGTCGTACTACGGCTGGGCGCTGTTCTACCGTCCGTCGGTGTTCGAGGACAACGGCTACGAGGTCCCGAACGACTCCGACGAGATGCTCGCACTCGCCAAGCGGATGGAGGGTGACGGCATCATCCCGTTCGCCTTCGCCGACAAGGACGGCTGGCCGGCGATGGGCACGTTCGACATCCTCAACATGCGGCTCAACGGTTTCGACTACCACATGGCGCTCATGGCTGGCGACGAGGCGTGGGACTCCCCAGAGGTCAAGCAGGTGTTCACCACCTGGCGTGACCTGCTGCCCTACCACCAGCCGGACGCGCTCGGCCGCACCTGGCAGGAGGCCGCCACGTCGCTGCAGAACGGTCGGACCGGCATGTACCTGCTCGGCACCTTCGTCATCGACGCCATGCCGAAGATCGGTGACGACCTGGACATGTTCATCTTCCCCGAGTTCGACTCGGCGATTGGGGCCTCGGCGCTCGACGCCCCGATCGACGGATACTGCATGTCGGCGGACCCGGACAACGAGGAGGGCGCCAAGGAGTTCCTGAAGTTCCTCGGCAGCGCGGAGGCGGCGAACGCGGCGAACTCGACCGACGTGCCGTTCATCCCGGCGAACAGCAACGCTGACACCTCGATGCTCACGCCGATCCAGCAGAAGACGGTCGAGATCGTCAGCCAGGCCGACAACCTCGCACAGTTCCTGGACCGCGACACCCGCGCCGACTTCGCCGCGACGGTGATGATCCCGTCGCTGCAGACCTTCCTCAGCAAGCCCGACGACATCGATGGGTTGACCGAGAGCATCCAGCAGCAGAAGGTCTCCATCTTCGGCAGCTGACCGCCGCCCTGCCCGCCCACACGACCCAGGAGGACAGCGGCGATGTCGCAAGACTCTGGAACGACCGCAGAGGCCAAGCCGAAACGTCCACGCCGGGCGAGGCAGACCGGGGGCGTCTCCTCGAAGCGGCGCCTGCCCGCCGGCGACCGCGCGGTGGTCGTCACGATGATCGCCATCCCGACCCTGTTCGTGGTCGGGCTGGTGTGGTTACCCGCCCTCGGGTCGGTGGCGCTGTCCTTCGCCAACTGGTCCGGGATCGGCGGCTTCGACACCATCCAATGGATCGGGTTGAAGAACTACCAGGACATCACCACGATCTACCCGCCGTTCTGGCCGGCGATCCGGCACAACATCATCTGGCTGGTGTTCCTGTTCCTTGGGCCGACCGTCCTGGGGATCCTGCTCGCGGTGGTCCTGGACAAGGAGATCCGCGGCAGCCGGTTCTACCAGACCGCGTTCTACATGCCCGTTGTGCTGTCACTGGCGCTGATCGGCTTCATCTGGCAGCTGTTCTACTCCCGCGACCAAGGGCTGATCAACGACGTTCTTGGCACCAAGATCGACTGGTACGGCGACCCGGACATCAACCTGTGGGCGGTGCTGGTCGCGACGGCCTGGAGACACACCGGCTACATCATGCTGATCTACCTCGCCGGACTGAAGGGCGTCGACAACGCCCTGCGCGAGGCGGCCCAGGTGGACGGCGCGAACGAGGTCAAGACGTTCTTCCAGATCATCTTCCCGGTCATGCGCCCGATCAACCTGATCGTCCTGGTGATCGTGGTGATCGAGTCGTTGCGCGCCTTCGACCTCGTCTGGGTGGTCAACCAGGGTCGCAACGGCCTGGAGATCATCGCAGCGCTCGTCACCCAGAACGTCGTCGGCGAGGCCAGCCGAATCGGCTTCGGGTCAGCGCTCGCCGTGATCATGATGCTGATCTCCTCGGTCTTCATCACCATCTACCTGCGCACCGTCTTCAAGGAGGAGCGATGACGACCACCGCCGGGCCCACCGCCCCCCCACCCGCCAAGGACACGGGGCAGCCGCTGAAGCGGCGTCGTGGAGCGGCCGGCTCCAACCGGCGCAGCAACATCGTGCTCGTCATCGTCGCGTTCCTGTCCCTGCTGTGGCTCTTCCCGTTGTTCTGGGCGGTCCTCAACTCGTTCCGCAACTACGCCTACACGCAGGAGAACGGCTACCTGTCGTTCGGCGGGTGGACCCTGGACAACTACCGCGCGGCCTGGACCGGCGGCGACCTGTCCAAGCACTTCGTGAACTCGCTGATCATCACGGTGCCCGCAGTCATCCTCACACTGTTCCTGGCGTCGCTGGTGGCGTTCGTGCTGGCCCGCTTCAGCTACCGCTTCAACCTGGCCCTGCTCGGCGTCTTCCTGGCCGCGAACCTGCTGCCGCCGCAGTCGTTGCTGGTGCCGGTGTTCCGGTTGTACCGGGCGATCCCGCTGCCCGAGTTCATGAGTGACAGCGAGCAGCTGCTCGGCAGCTACTGGGGACTGATCGCGATCAACGTCGCCTTCCAGCTCGGGTTCTGCACGTTCGTGCTCGCGAACTACATGAAGACCCTGCCGTTCGAGATCTACGAGTCCGCCCAGATCGACGGCGCCAACATCTGGCGCCAGTACTGGCAGCTGACCATGCCGCTGGTCCGGCCGGCGCTGGCCGCGCTGGCGACGTTGCAGACCACCTGGATCTACAACGAGTTCTTCTGGGCGACCGTGCTGCTCCAGGACGGTGACAAGTTCCCGATCACCAGTGCTCTGAACAACCTGCGAGGACAGTTCTTCGTGGACTACAACCTGCTGTCGGCGGGGTCGGTGCTGGTCGCCCTCCCGGTGCTCATCGTCTTCTTCGTGCTGCAGAAGCAGTTCGTCTCCGGCCTGACACTCGGCTCCACCAAGGGGTAGATCGCAGGTTGCGGCTTCCCGAATTGCGCGGCTCGGGTTGTAGGTCCTCCCGGGTGGTGACCATCGCACCTCCCTCGACCTGTCGCCACCGGGGACGGTGGGGGTAGGCGAGGGAGGAGGCACCCCTATGAACGCGACTACCTACCCGGTGCACGTCGAGGCAACACTCGATGCCGGCATGACCCGGTGGCTCTGGCTGGTCAAGTGGCTGCTGGTGATCCCGCACTACGTGATCCTGGTGTTCCTGTGGCTCACGTTCGCGCTGCTCAGCATCGCGGCGTTCTTCGCGATCCTGTTCACGGGGCGCTACCCCCGCGTCATCTTCGACTTCAACGTCGGGGTGCTCAGGTGGAGCTGGCGCGTGGCCTACTACGCGTACAGCGCCCTCGGCACCGACCGCTACCCGCCGTTCTCGTTGGCCGAGGTCGCCGACTACCCGGCTCACCTCGACGTGGAGTACCCCGAACACCTGTCCCGAGGTCTGGTGCTGGTGAAGTGGTGGCTCCTGGCGATCCCGCACTACCTGGTGGTGGCGTTCTTCGTGGGGGGCTCCGGCATCTTCGCGAGCTACACCTTCGAGCAGGGTGGGACCTGGGTGGCCGGCACGGGCCTCATCGGGCTGCTGGTGGTGATCGCGGCCGTCGTACTCCTGTTCACCGGGCGCTACCCGCAGCAGATCTTCGACTTCGTCCTGGGACTGAACCGCTGGGTGCTCCGGGTTGCGGCCTACGCGTCCCTGATGACCGATGACTACCCGCCCTTCCGGCTCGACATGGGTGGGCACGATCCGGGTGCGGCACGCGTCGGCGGCGCCGCTGTCGCGAGTCCCAGCGGCGCGGCGCAGACCTGGACCACCGGCAGGGTGGTGTCGGTCGTGGTCGGGAGCGTGCTCTTCATCGTGGCCGGCGGCCTGCTGACCGGTGGTACGACGCTGGCCGTGGCGGATCAGACACTCCGCGACGACCGGGGGTTCTTCATGACCCCGGACAGGCCACTCGCCACGGGTGGCTACGCGATCGTCTCCGAGCCGTTCCAGCTCGATGCCGGAGCCGCCAGCCTGGCTCCCTCGCCGTTCCTTGGAGAGATCCAGCTCAGTGTCACCTCGGAGACGGGTGCGCCGGTGTTCCTCGGCATCGCCAGCTCGGCGGACGCCGAGGCCTACCTCAGCGGGGTCCAGCACGCCACGCTGGCAGGACTGGAGACAGTCGACGGCGTGGAGACGCCGCTGTACCGGGAGCAGTCCGGCGGTGCCCCGGCAACCGCGCCCGGGGACGTGGACATCTGGGCGACCTCCGTGTCCGGAACCGGTGAGCAGAGCCTGTCGTGGGACGTCGAGGCCGGTGACTGGACCCTGGTGATGATGAACGCCGACGGCAGCCGAGACGTGGCCGGGGCGGCCGCGGTCGGGGCGACCTTCCCGGCGCTGGCGGCGCTGGTCGCGTTCCTGCTGGTCGGCGGTGGGCTGCTGCTGCTGGTGGCTCTCGGTCTGATCATCGGGGCGCTGGTCATGGGGCGGAAGAAGTAATGGCAAAGGAGGGCAGCATCATGCGAGCGCTGGTGGTCTACGAGTCGATGTTCGGGAACACCGCCGAGGTGGCGCGCGGCGTGGCGGCGGGACTGGAGCGGCACGGTGAGGTCGATCTCGTCGACGTCGGTCAGGCCTCCGAGACGATCGACGAGGGAATCGACCTGGTCGTGGTCGGCGGTCCGACCCACGCCTTCTCGATGACGCGTCAACGCACCCGCGACGAGGCGGTCAACCAAGGAGCCTCACCCGAGCACGCCGGCCGAGGGATCCGCGAGTGGCTGGCGGGGCTCGAGGCCGGTCCGCACACCGGAGCGGTGGCGACGTTCGACACCAAGGTCGACAAGATGCGACGGCTTCCCGGTTCGGCGGCGAAGGGAGCCGCCCGCGCCGCCCACGGCCATGGGCTCGACAAGGTCGCGCCGCCGGAGAGCTTCTACGTCGAGGACACGGACGGCCCGCTGCTCGAGGGCGAGCTGGACCGGGCCCGCGCCTGGGGTGAGCAGCTCGGGGCCGAAGCGGTCAAGGGATCGACGCACCCGACGTCATGACCGGGGCGCGGGGCGGTGCATCGGGACGTGCGGGATGCCGTCCTCGAGGAACTCCGGACCGCTCGGGGTGAAGCCGAAGCGTGCGTACCAGTCCACCAGGTAGGTCTGGGCGTCCAGAACGCAGTCGCGCCCGCCGACGAGTTCGAGCGCCTGCCGCATCAGCGCCTCCGCGAGGCCGCGTCCCCGGTGCGAGCTAGCGACCAGTACCCGGCCGATCCGGGCCTGGCCGGGGTCGTGGAGCAGCCGCAGGTAGGCCACCGGGTGCTCCCCGTCCGCCACCCACACGTGCCGGGTGCCCGGCTCGAGATCGCGGCCGTCCAGCTCGGGGTAGGGGCAGTTCTGCTCCACGACGAACACCGACTCCCGCAGCTGCCAGAGTAGGTAGGCCGACCGGCTGTCCAGGTCGTCGAACGATGCGTGTCGTACGTCGATGCGGTCCACGCCGCCGAGCGTAGCCATCACCGCGCCCATTACCGCGCCCAGTCGAGGTGGCGTGCGAGCTGGTCGAGGGCCCGGCGTGCCTCAGGGATCGGCAGGATCGGGTAGACGTGCAACAGATCCGGCTCCTCGACGTACTCCAGGTCCCAGCCCTGCTCGCGGGCGCGGTCGGCGAGTGCCCGGCACTGCGGGTAGAAGGTGTCGCGGGTGCCGCACCACATGATCGTGCTGGGCAGACCGCCGAGGTCCCCGAACAGCGGGCTCACCTCGGGTCGGTCCGGCTCGTCGTCACCGGCCCACCACTTCGCGTAGAGGTGCATCCGGCTGATCCGCAGCCACGGGTCCCGCGCCGATGCCTCGTCGGTCCCCGGCGTTGTCCCGGTCAGGTCCAGCCATGGAGAGACCAGTGACAGGTGCGTGGGCTGTGGGCCCGACCGTCGC
The DNA here is from genome assembly GCA_041606495.1 of Nocardioidaceae bacterium. Classification (GTDB taxonomy): domain Bacteria; phylum Actinomycetota; class Actinomycetes; order Propionibacteriales; family Nocardioidaceae; genus Nocardioides_C. The sequence continues at coordinate 82 of JBFIWG010000176.1, read as the reverse complement.
GCCAGGGTCTGCGCCAGGGCGAGGGCCAGGCCGCCGCCGGCCGAGTCGCCGGCCAGGACCACACCGTGCGGTGACTCGACGG
>JBFIWG010000175.1:0-7084 GCA_041606495.1 Nocardioidaceae bacterium | reverse complement strand
GTGCCCTGGACGAGGTGATGTACGCCGAGATCGCCGAGCGTCGCGCGTCCGCTGACCTGCACGAGCGCACCGACGTGCTCTCCCAGCTGCTCGCAGTCGGCTCGAGCGAGGAGGATGGTCTCTCCGACGCGGAGCTGCGGGACCAGCTGGTCACCCTGCTGCTCGCGGGACACGAGACCACCGCGACCGCGCTCGCCTGGACGTTGTACGAGCTCGGCCGTGACGGGGCGCAGCTCGCAAGGGCTCGGTCGGCCGCCCAGACCGGTGACGACCACTACCTCGAGGCCGTGATGAAGGAGGCCATGCGGCTGCATCCCGTGATCCCGATGGTGGTGCGGTACCTGATGGAGCCCGCTACGGTCGGTGGCCACCACCTGCCGCAGGGGGCGAACGTCGCGCCCTCGATCCTCATCGCTCATGGGCGCGAGGAGAACTTCGAGGAGCCGGAGGCTTTCCGTCCGGACCGTTTCCTGGACGGCCCGGTGCCGGCCAACACCTGGATCCCCTTCGGTGGCGGCGTTCGCCGCTGCATCGGCGCGGGCTTCTCTCTCATGGAAGGCGTCGCGGTGCTGCGGGAGGTGCTGTCGGCCTACGACGTCGTGCTGCCGGACGGTGCGCGGCCGGACCGGCCGAAGGTCCGCAACATCACCAGCGTCCCGCGCGACGGCGCCCGGGTCGTCGTACACCCCCGCTGACCCTGCCCTCCGACCCGCTGTAACGCGGGGTTATCGACGCTCTACAAGGGTTGTGTCACGTGCAAAGCGTCAACAACACGTGCAAACAGCGCGACTGGAACGTAGTCACAGTTCGGACGATCTTTGGAACCGGGCGGTTCCGTTTGATAGGGACAGGGCATGGATGACGAACGCTCACGCCTCAGGTCGGTGCTGATCGGCCTCAGCGCCCTGGTCGCCGGCGCTCTGGTGATCGGAGGCCTGGTCGGCCTGCTCGCGTGGGGCGCGGTCAACCTGGCCGGCGACGGACCCGACCTGACGACCTCCCCGACCGCTCCGCTGATCCCGGAGCGGTCGGAGACGACGAGCCCGAGCCCCAAGGAGCAGTCCAAGCAGGCCAAGTCGAAGCAGTCGTCGAAGAAGAGCGACACCAAGAAGAACAGCAGCAAGAAGAGCAAGAACAAGAAGAAGCAGAACAACCAGCGGATCACCCTCGACGCCTCGCCGAAGGTGGCGTCGACGTACGAACGGGTCAGGCTCACCGGCCGCTACCCCGGCGGCAACGGTACGAAGCTGCAGGTTCAGCGCCGCCAGGGCGGCTGGGCGGACTTCCCGACGTCCGCGACCGTGCGCCGCGGCTCGTTCTCGACCTGGGTGCAGACCGGGCGCCCCGGCGTCAACCGGTTCCGGGTCGTCGACAAGGACGCCGGCAAGAAATCCCGGTCGGTCTCGGTCATCATCCGCTGAGGGTGACTCAACTCATGTCGGCCGGGCGCAGTCGCGACCGTAGGATTTCCCGCATGTCCCCTCGAGTCCTCATCACGCTGTTCAAGGTCGTCGCCGTCGCCGAGGCGTTGTCGTGGCTGGGGCTCCTGATCGGGATGTACTTCAAGTGGATCGCCGGCACCACCGAGGCTGGCGTGCACGTCTTCGGCCCGATCCACGGCGGCGTCTTCATCGCGTACGTCGGCCTGACCCTGGCCGTGGCTTGGAAGCAGCGGTGGTCGCTCTGGACGACGCTGGTGGGTCTGGCTTGCTCGATCCCCCCGTTCGCCACGCTGGTGTTCGAGCTCTGGGCGCAGCGTTCCGGTCGCCTCGCGATGCGCGGCTCCGAGCCGGTCCAGGTGCCGGTGTCGGTCTGACCCGGTCCACGCTCGAAACCGGCCCGCCCTCGCGGCCGCCGTACCGCCCACCCGGACCGTGAACCCGCCCGGTCTCGGGGCCTGACTCACCGGGCCCAATCCCGCGATCGTGGATCCGGGAATCAACCCCTGCCTGTCCTGCGTTGATCCCTATGACAAGAGTTGAGTTGAAGCGACTCAACTTGTTTGACAGAATGATCGAAGCGAGCGCAAGATCGGCTCGTCCCAAGACATGGAAGCAAGACGCCTCGCCGGTCCCGGCGGGGTCGATTCGTGGAGGTAAGCACATGGCTCGCGCGGTCGGCATCGACCTGGGTACGACGAACTCCGTCGTCTCCGTCCTCGAAGGTGGCGAACCCACCGTTATCGCAAACGCTGAAGGCGCGCGTACGACGCCGTCGGTCGTCGCTTTCGCCAAGAGCGGCGAAGTGCTCGTCGGAGAGGTGGCGAAGCGTCAGGCCGTCACCAACGTCGACCGCACCATCCGGTCCGTCAAGCGCCACATGGGCACCGACTGGAAGACCAGCATCGACGACAAGACGTTCACCCCTCAGCAGATCTCGGCCTTCGTGCTGCAGAAGCTGAAGCGGGATGCCGAGGCCTACCTCGGCGAGACCGTCACCGACGCGGTGATCACCGTTCCGGCGTACTTCTCCGACGCTCAGCGCCAGGCCACGAAGGAGGCCGGTGAGATCGCGGGCCTCAACGTGTCCCGCATCGTCAACGAGCCGACCGCGGCCGCGCTGGCCTACGGCCTCGACAAGGAGCACGACCAGACCATCCTGGTCTTCGACCTCGGTGGCGGCACGTTCGACGTCTCCTTGCTCGAGATCGGCGACGGCGTCGTCGAGGTGAAGGCGACCTCCGGTGACAACCACCTCGGTGGCGACGACTGGGACACCCGCCTCGTCGAGTGGATGGTGAAGAAGTTCAAGGACAACAACGGCGTTGACCTGGGCGCGGACAAGATCGCCCGCCAGCGCCTGCAGGAGGCCGCCGAGAAGGCGAAGATCGAGCTCTCGTCCTCCAGCGAGACCACGATCCACCTGCCCTACATCACCCACTCCGAGTCCGGCCCGCTCCACTTCGAGGAGAAGCTGACGCGCTCCGAGTTCCAGAAGATGACCGCCGACCTCCTCGAGCGGACCCGCGCGCCGTTCAAGCAGGTCCTGAAGGATGCCGGTCAGGACATCGCGAAGATCGACCACGTCATCCTCGTGGGTGGCTCGACCCGCATGCCCGCGGTCACCGAGACGGTCAAGGAGCTGCTCGGCGGCAAGGAGCCCAACAAGGGCGTCAACCCGGACGAGGTCGTCGCCGTCGGCGCCGCACTCCAGGCCGGTGTGCTCAAGGGTGAGGTCAAGGACGTGCTGCTCCTCGACGTGACCCCGCTGTCGCTCGGCATCGAGACCAAGGGCGGCGTGATGACGCGGCTCATCGAGCGCAACACCACGATCCCGACCAAGCGCTCCGAGGTGTTCACCACCGCTGACGACAACCAGCCCTCGGTGCAGATCCAGGTCTACCAGGGTGAGCGTCAGATGGCGGCCCAGAACCAGCCGCTCGGCAACTTCGAGCTGACCGGCCTGCCGCCGGCTCCTCGCGGCGTCCCGCAGATCGAGGTCACCTTCGACATCGACGCCAACGGCATCGTGCATGTGTCCGCCAAGGACCGCGGCACCGGTCGCGAGCAGTCGATGACGATCACCGGTGGCTCGGCGCTGTCGAAGGAAGAGATCGACAAGATGATCAAGGACGCCGAGCAGTACGCCGAGGAGGACCGTCAGCGCAAGGAGGCGGTCGAGACCCGCAACCAGGCCGACTCGCTGGTGTACACCACCGAGAAGTTCCTGTCGGAGAACTCCGACAAGGTGCCGGCCGAGGTCAAGACCGAGGTCGAGGCCGACGTCGAGGCGCTGAAGAAGGCGCTCGAGGGCGAGGACAACGCCGAGATCAGCGCGGCGATGACCAAGCTCGGCGAGTCCAGCCAGAAGATGGGTGCGGCGATGTACGCCGCCGGTGAGTCCGAGGCATCCGCCGCGGGTGGCACCACCGGCACCGGCGACACCGACGAGGACGTCGTCGACGCCGAGATCGTCGACGAGGAAACCAACCCTGAGGACGAGAACAAGTGACCTCTGCTGAGAACCAGCACGAACGTCGCGACGACGACTCCACCGTCGGCGCCGAGGGTGTGGAGCCGCAGGAGACTGCGGCTCCCACCCCCGCCGACGGCGAGGCATCGGACTCCGCTCAGGAGATGACCGACGACCTCGCCAAGGCGCAGAAGGACCTGGTCGAGCTGACCACCGACCTTCAGCGGCTCCAGGCGGAGTACGTCAACTACAAGCGCCGGGTCGACCGCGACCGGGAGCTCGTGAAGCAGAACGCCCGTTTCACGGTGCTGTCCGCGATGCTGCCGGTCCTCGACGACATCGACCGGGCTCGCGAGCACGGCGAGGTCGAGGGTGGCTTCAAGGCGGTTGCGGACGCGCTCGAGCAGATTGTTGCCGGGATGGGTCTGGAGAAGTTCGGGAAGCCGGGCGACGAGTTCGACCCGAACCTGCACGAGGCGCTGATGCACGCGCACTCGCCGGACGTAACCACCACGACCTGTCAGCACATCGTCCACGCCGGTTACCGGATCGGCGACCGGGTCGTGCGGCCCGCGAGGGTCACCGTGGTCGACCCGGAGCCTGAGGCGCCGGAGCAGAGCGAAGCCGGCCAGCAGGGCGAGCAGAACGAGCAGGGCGAGTAGCAGACCACACGGGAGGGAGGTGCGCGCATGACGAATGCCGACTGGGCGAACAAGGACTTCTACAAGACCCTGGGCGTCGCCAAGGATGCGTCCGAGGCGGACATCAAGAAGGCGTACCGCAAGCTTGCGCGCGCCAACCACCCTGACTCCCATCCCGGGGACAAGGCTGCGGAGGAGCGCTTCAAGGCGATCGCCGAGGCGTACGACGTGATCGGTGACCCGGAGAAGCGCAAGCAGTACGACGACCTGCGCACCTTCGGTGGCGGGTTCGGCCCCTTCACCGGCAGCCGGCCCGGAGGCGGCGGGGGTCAGCCCTTCGACATGGGCGACTTCCTCGGCGGCCAGGGCGGCGGCTTCGGCGACATCTTCGGCACGATGTTCGGAGGTGGCGGTGGCCGTGCCCGGCAGAGCCAGCCACGCCGAGGCGCCGACGTCGAGACCGACACGACGATCAGCTTCACCGACGCCGTCGAGGGCGTCACGGTGGCGCTGCGCCTGACCTCTGATGCTCCCTGCCCGGACTGCTCCGGCACCGGCGCGAAGGCCGGCACGGTGCCCCGGGTGTGCCCGGACTGCGAAGGCGTGGGCATGCGGGCCGCCTCGGTGGGCGGCGCGTTCACGATGAACGAGACCTGCCCGTCCTGCCGCGGTCGCGGCCTGGTCGTCGACGACCCGTGCCCGACCTGTCACGGCTCCGGTCGGGGCCTCTCGAGCCGCACCATCCAGGCGCGCATCCCCGCGGGCGTGCAGGACGGTCAGCGGATCCGGCTGCGCGGCAAGGGCGCCTCGGGCGAGCGCGGCGGCCCTCCTGGCGACCTGTTCGTCAACGTCAAGGTCGCTGGGCACCCGCTCTTCGGCCGGCGTGGCGACAACTTGACCATCACCGTGCCGATCAGCTTCGACGAGGCGACGCTCGGCGCGGACATCAAGGTGCCCACCCTGACCGGTGCTCCGGTGACTGTGAAGATCCCGGCCGGCACCCCCAACGGGCGCACGTTCCGCGTCCGCGGCCGGGGCGTGGTCCGCAAGGACGGGCACAAGGGCGACCTGCTGGTCACCGTCGAGGTGCACGTCCCGGCGGTCCTGAACGACAAGGCCCGCGAGGCTGTCCTGTCCTACCGCGAGGCGACTGCGGGGAGTGACATTCGCGCCAACCTGTTCGCAGGGGGTGGCCGATGACCACGACGCCGCGCCTTCCCGGCGCGCCCGGTCCGGAGGCTCCGGTCTACGTCATCAGCGTCGCCGCGGAGCTGACCGGGCTGCACCCGCAGACCTTGCGCGCCTACGACCGTCTCGGACTGGTCACCCCCGGCCGCACCGGAGGTGGCGGACGGCGCTACTCCTGGCGCGACATCGAGCAGCTTCGCGAGATCGCCGAGCTGACCGGCCTGGGCATCGGCCTCGAAGGCGTGAAGAAGATCCTCGACCTGGAGAACCAGGTCACCGCGCTGCAGCTGCGAGTCGTCGAGCTCGAGGAGGAGCTCACCGCAACCCAGTTCGCGCTGCAGAACAACCTGGAGAAGTCACGGGCCCAGAACCTGCCTGCGGTCAGGCCCGCCGGTCACGCCATCACGGTATGGCGGAGGGGACGTTTCTGATGGACGCATCGAAGTTCACCACGCGCAGTCAGGAGGCGATCAACGGCGCCATCCAGGGCTCGGCATCCGCCGGTCACGCCCAGGTCGAAGCCGTCCACCTGCTCGCGGCGCTGCTCGCGCAGGCCGAGGGCATCACACGGCCGCTGCTCGAGGCGGTCGGCGCGCAGGCTTCTGCGGTCACCGCTGGCGTCGAGGCCGAGCTCAAGCGCCTCCCCGCCGCAGCCGGTACGACGGTCGGCGCACCGTCGTACTCCCGGGCAGTCCTGCAGGTGCTCACAATGGCTGGCGACATCGCCGCGGAGATGAAGGACGACTACGTCTCCACCGAGCACCTCCTCATCGCGCTCGCAACCGTCGAGTCCCCGGCCCAGAAGGTCCTGGCCGAGCACGCCGTGACCCCCGATGCCCTGCGCGGTGCGATCACCAGCGTGCGCGGCTCCGGGCGGGTGACCAGCCAGGACCCCGAGTCGACGTTCCAGGCCCTCGAGAAGTACGCCGTCGACCTGACCGCCGCGGCCAAGGAGGGCAAGCTCGACCCCGTCATCGGCCGTGACTCCGAGATCCGACGCGTCGTGCAGGTGCTCTCGCGCAGGACCAAGAACAACCCGGTCCTGATCGGTGAGCCGGGCGTCGGCAAGACCGCCGTCGTCGAGGGGCTGGCCCAGCGCATCGTCGATGGCGACGTACCCGACTCGTTGAAGGGTCGCCGGCTGCTCTCGCTCGACCTGGCGGCCATGGTCGCGGGGGCGAAGTACCGCGGCGAGTTCGAGGAGCGGCTCAAGGCCGTGCTCCAGGAGATCAAGGACTCCGAGGGGCAGGTCATCACGTTCATCGACGAGCTGCACACGGTCGTGGGGGCCGGCGCGGGCGGCGACTCGGCTATGGACGCCGGCAACATGCTCAAGCCGATGC
>JBFIWG010000174.1:0-7088 GCA_041606495.1 Nocardioidaceae bacterium | reverse complement strand
CGGCTCAACACGGCAGAACCCGCGGCTCAACGGAGGGAGGTTCAGACGTTGAAGCCGAGCGCTCGCAGCATCTCGCGGCCGTCGTCGGTGATCTTGTCCGGGCCCCACGGCGGCATCCAGACCCAGTTGATCGTCACGTCGTTGACGAGACCTTCGAGCGCCTGGTTGGTCTGGTCCTGGATCACGTCGGTCAGCGGGCACGCGGCCGAGGTCAGCGTCATGTCGAGCACGACGTTGGTGTCCTCGTCCAGGTGCACGTCGTAGACCAGTCCGAGGTCGACTACGTTGATGCCGAGCTCGGGGTCGACGACGTCCTTCATCGCCTCGACGACGTCGTCCTTGCTCACCGAGGACGAACCGGTCAGGTCCACCTCGGGAAGGTCGGTGTGGGCGTCGGTCATGATTGCTCCTTCGTGTCGTTCGTCGAGCTGCCGGCGCCGGCGTTCTGCAGGGCGGCGGCGCCGAGCACCTGCGAGGTCGCGTCCTTCCACGCCATCCAGGACAGTAGTGCGCACTTCACGCGAGCCGGGAACTTCGCGACCCCCGCGAACGCGATCGCGTCCTCGAGGACTTCCTCATCTGGTTCCACGGTGCCACGCCCCTGCATCAGGGCAAGGAACTCCTCGTGGACGGCGAGCGCCTCGGGAATAGACTTCCCGATCACCAGGTCGGTCATCACTGAGGTCGCGGCCTGGCTGATCGAGCAGCCCTCCGCGTCGTAGGAGACGTCCTCCACGACCGCATCCTCACCCTCGCCGGACAGGTGCACCCGCAGGGTCACCTCGTCGCCGCAGGTGGGGTTCACGTGGTGCACCTCGGCCTCGTAGGGGTCCCGCAGCCCCTTGTGGTGCGGGTTCTTGTAGTGGTCCAGGATGATCTCCTGGTACAGCGCATCGAGATCCATGTCAGTCCACCTTGAAGTACTTCTTGGTGTACTCCAACCCCTCGATGAGCGCGTCGATCTCCGCCGGCGTCGTGTAGAGGTACGACGATGCGCGGGTCGAGCTCTGCACTCCGAACCGCTTGTGCGCGGGCTTGGCGCAGTGGTGCCCGGCGCGCACCGCGATCCCGCGCGAGTCGAGCACCTGGCTCACGTCGTGCGGGTGGATCCCCTCGACCTCGAAGGCGATCGCCCCACCACGGTTCCGCGCGGTCTTCGGCCCCAGCACGGTCAGCCCCTTCACCGTTGCCAGACCCTCCAGGGCGTAGCCGGTGATCGCCTCCTCGTGCGCGTGGACGTTCTCCATGCCGATCGCGGCCAGGTAGTCCACCGCAGCACCAAGCCCGACCGCCTCGACGATCGGCGGGGTGCCGGCCTCGAACTTGTGCGGGATCCCGGCGTACGTCGACCGCTCCATCGCCACGGTCGTGATCATCTCGCCGCCACCGAGGAACGGCGGCAGCTGCTCCAGGATCTCGCGACGTCCCCAGAGCACGCCGATGCCGGTGGGACCGGTCACCTTGTGGCCGGTGAACGCCAGGAAGTCAGCGCCCGAAGCAACCACGTCGACCGCCATCTGCGGCACCGCCTGCGAAGCGTCGACCACGACGACCGCGCCGACCTCGTGCGCCCGGCGGGCGATCTCGGCGACCGGGTTGACGGTGCCGAGCATGTTCGAAACCCAGGTCAGCGAGACCACCTTGGTGCGCTCGGTGATCAGGTCCTCGATGTTCGACAGGTCGAGCTCGCCGTCGTCGGTCAGCCCGAACCACCGAAGGGTGGCGCCCTTGCGCTCGGTGAGCAGCTGCCAAGGCACGATGTTGGAGTGGTGCTCCATCTCGGTGATGACGACCTCGTCACCGGGGCCGATCTCGAGCGGGCCACGCGCCCACGCCAGGGTGTTCGCGACCAGGTTCAGCGCCTCGGACGCGTTCTTGGTGAAGATCACCTCGTCGCGCGACGGCGCGTTGATGAAGCGGGCGACCTTGTCGCGGGACTCCTCGAAGGCCGCCGAGGACTCCGCGCCGAGCTGGTGCATCGCCCGGGCCACGTTGGAGTTGTGACGCTCCAGGTGGTCGACCATCGCGTCGATCACGACCTGCGGCTTCTGCGAGGTGTTCGCGCTGTCGAGGTAGACCAGCGGGAACCCGTCAGCCAGCTGCCGGGACAGGATCGGGAAGTCGGCCCGGATGAGCTCGAGCCCGTCCAGCAGGCCGGGCAGTGCCCGACCCGCTGAGACAGCGCTGGAGGAGGTCATCAGGCGCTCGCACCTGCCTGGACGTACTTGTCGTAGCCCTCGGCCTCGAGCTGGTCGGCCAGCTCCGGGCCGCCCTCCTCGGCGATCTTGCCGTTGACGAAGACGTGCACGAAGTCAGGCTTGATGTAGCGCAGGATGCGGGTGTAGTGCGTGATCAGCAGGACGCCGCGGTCACCCTGCTCGCGGAACCGGTTCACGCCCTCGGAGACGATCTTCAGCGCGTCGATGTCGAGGCCGGAGTCGGTCTCGTCAAGGACTGCCACCTTCGGGTTGAGCAGCTCGAGCTGGACGATCTCGTGCCGCTTCTTCTCACCGCCGGAGAAGCCCTCGTTCACGTTGCGCTGGGCGAACGCGGGGTCCATCTTCACGCGCTCCATGGCGGTGTTGACGTCCTTGACCCAGGTGCGGAGCTTCGGGGCCTCGCCGTCGATGGCGGTCTTAGCGGTGCGCAGGAAGTTCGAGACCGAGACGCCGGGCACCTCGACGGGGTACTGCATCGCCAGGAACAGGCCCGCGCGGGCGCGCTCGTCAACGGTCATCTCGAGGACGTTGACGCCGTCGAGGGTGACGCTGCCGCCGGTGATGTTGTACTTCGGGTGGCCTGCGATGGAGTACGCAAGAGTCGACTTGCCGGAGCCGTTCGGACCCATGATCGCGTGCGTCTCACCCTCCTTGATGGTGAGGTCGACGCCCTTGAGGATCTCCTTGGGGCCGTTCTCCGTGTCGACGCTGACGTGCAGGTCGCGGATTTCCAGGGTGGCCATTCGTTATCTCCGTATCAGCTTTGCGGTGTGAAGTTCGTGTCTAGGCGTTGTTCAGGGGCGCGTGCACGTCGACCAGCACGTCGTCGCCGTCGACCTTCACGGGGAAGATCGACACCGGTTCGGTCGCGGGCAGCGAGGTCGGCTTGCCGCTGCGGAGGTCGAAACGCGACCCGTGCAGCCAGCACTCGATCTCGCAGCCCTCCACGTCTCCCTCGGAAAGCGCGATCGCGGCGTGCGAGCACTCGTTGTAGATGGCGTACCAGTCGCTGTCGTCGCGGACGACGGCGATCTCCACGCCGTCCACCTCGACGGCCAGCGCATTGCCCGACTCCAGGTCGGCTACGCCGCAAGCGCGGACGAAGCTCATGCGCTCACCTCGCTGGTCGGGTTCGCGCCGACGTTCTTCTCCAGCTCGGCCTCGACGGTCTCGAGCAGGCGGGCCTCGATCTGCGGGACACCGATCTTGCGGATGATGTCGGCGAAGAAGCCGTGCACCACCAGTCGGCGAGCCTCGTCCTCGGCGATGCCGCGGGACTGCAGGTAGAACAGCTGCTGGTCGTCGAACCGGCCGGTGGTCGAGGCGTGGCCGGCACCCTCGATCTCGCCGGTCTCGATCTCCAGGTTCGGCACCGAGTCGGCCTGGCAGCCGTCGGTGAGGACCAGGTTGCGGTTGGACTCGTAGGTCTCGATGCCCTCCGCGACCTTGCGGATCAGCACGTCGCCGATCCAGACGGCGTGGGCACCCTTGCCCTGCAGGGCGCCCTTGTAGTCCACGTTGCTCTTGGTCTTGGGCGCGTTGTGGTCCACGAACAGGCGGTGCTCGAGGTGCTGGCCGGCGTCGGCGAAGTACAGCCCGAGCATCTCGGCCTCGCCGCCGGGACCGTCGTACCGCACGTCGGCGTTCATCCGGACCACGTCGCCGCCGAAGGAGACCGCGACATGGCGGTACGACGCGTCGCGACCCACCTTCGCGGTCTGGTGGCTGAGGTGGACCGCGTTGTCGGCCCAGTCCTGCACGGACACCACGGTCACGTGCGCGCCGTCGCCGACCTGGGTCTCGACCACCTGCGCCATGCTGGCGTCGCCCTCGTGCAGCAGTACGACGACCGCCTTCGAGTGCGCGCCGAAGCGCAGCGCGATGTGGCCGGCCTCGGTGACCGAGGCGTCAGACCCCTTGAGCTGCATGATGACGGGCTCGTCGACCTCGGTGTCCGCGGCCACGTCGACCAGCAGGGTCGAAGGCACCTCGGCCATGACCCGCGCCGAGGTGCGGTCGTTCGGGACGAAGCCGGAGATGCCGCGCAGTGCACGGGCGGCGTCTCCGTCCACGGCCTCGATGCGAACACCGGCGGGGGTGTTCCACTCGCAGGACGTGGTGCTCGGCTGGAACGGCGCGTCGGCGTGCAGGTTGCGCAGGCGCTTGAGCGGGGTGAACCGCCAGATCTCCTCGCGGCCGGTGGGGACGGCGTGGTCCTCCACCGCGAAGGATCCCGCTGGGTGCAGGTGGCTGGCGACCCGGTCGGAGGTCTCCACGGCGCTCGCGACGTTCGGGTTGTCGGTGACTGTCAACGCGTTTCGCTTTCTTGGTCGGTGCTGTGGTCGGTCGGGGCGGGGCGGGTCAGCCCACGGCCCCTTCCATCTGCAGCTCGATCAGGCGGTTGAGCTCGAGGGCGTACTCCATGGGGAGCTCCTTGGCGATCGGCTCGACGAAACCGCGCACGATCATCGCCATCGCCTCGTCCTCCTCCATGCCGCGGCTCATCAGGTAGAAGAGCTGGTCGTCGCTGACCTTGGACACGGTGGCCTCGTGCGCCATGGACACCTCGTCCTCGCGCACGTCGACGTAGGGGTAGGTGTCGGAGCGGCTGATCTGGTCGACCAGGAGCGCGTCGCACTTGACGATGCTGGCCGAGTGGTGCGCCCCGTCGTTGACCTGGATCAGGCCGCGGTACGACGTACGACCGCCGCCTCGCGCGACCGACTTGGAGATGATCGAGGAGGAGGTGTACGGCGCGGCGTGCACCATCTTGGCGCCGGCGTCCTGGTGCTGGCCCTCGCCCGCGAAGGCGATCGAGAGCGTCTCGCCCTTGGCGTGCTCGCCCATCAGGTAGACCGCGGGGTACTTCATCGTGACCTTGGAGCCGATGTTGCCGTCGACCCACTCCATGGTGGCGCCGGCCTCACAGGTGGCCCGCTTGGTCACCAGGTTGTACACGTTGTTCGACCAGTTCTGGATCGTCGTGTAGCGGCAGCGGCCGCCCTTCTTCACGATGATCTCGACCACGGCGGAGTGCAGCGAGTCCGAGCTGTAGATCGGCGCGGTGCAGCCCTCGACGTAGTGCACGTAGGCGTCCTCGTCGACGATGATCAGGGTCCGCTCGAACTGGCCCATGTTCTCGGTGTTGATCCGGAAGTAGGCCTGCAGCGGGATGTCGACGTGGACACCCTTGGGCACGTAGATGAACGAGCCACCGGACCACACGGCGGTGTTGAGCGCAGCGAACTTGTTGTCGCCGACCGGGATCACCGTGCCGAAGTACTCCTGGAAGATCTCCGGGTGCTCACGCAGCGCGGTGTCGGTGTCCAGGAACAGGACGCCCTGCTCCTCGAGGTCCTCGCGGATATTGTGGTAAACGACCTCGGACTCGTACTGCGCGGCCACGCCGGCCACGAGCCGCTGCTTCTCGGCCTCGGGGATGCCGAGCTTGTCGTAGGTGTTCTTGATGTCCTCGGGCAGGTCCTCCCAGCTGGTGGCCTGCTTCTCCGTGGAGCGGACGAAGTACTTGATGTTGTCGAAGTCGATGGTGTCGAGCTCGCCGCCCCAGGTGGGCATGGGCTTGCGATCGAACAGCTTCAGACCCTTCATGCGAAGGTCGAGCATCCACTGCGGCTCGCTCTTCTTCGACGAGATGTCACGGACGACCTCTTCGTTCAGCCCGCGCTTGGCGGCGGCGCCGGCGGTGTCGGCGTCCGCCCAGCCGTACTCGTAGCGGCCGATGCCTTCGAGCTCGGGGTTGCGCTGGTCGATCGTTCCAAGATCGGACGTGGTCATGAAGACAACCTCTCGTGTGAGGAAACAGCGTTGCGGTCACGGGGTGCCGCGGTGGTCTGGGGAATGCAGGTGGTGCAGACACCGTCGCCGTGGGCGATGGTGGCCAGGCGCTGGACGTGGCTGCCGAGGAGCTTGCTGATGATCTCGGTCTCCGCCTCGCACAGCTGCGGGAACTCGTGCGCCACGTGGGACACGGGGCAGTGCTGCTGGCACAGCTGCTTCCCCACGGGCCCCTCGCGCACCGACGCGGCGTACCCGCCTCGGGTGAGTGCCCCGGCCAAGGCCTCGGCCGGGCTCAGCTCGGGCTCGGCGTCCAGAATCTCGTGGTAGTCGGTCTCGAGCTCGGCCACGCGCCTCCGGGCGAAGGCCATCACAGCGTCGTCGCCGCCGGTCTCCGCCAGGAACCGCAGAGCCTGGACCGCGAGATCGTCGTAGCGCTGGTCGAAGCTGTCCCTTCCCGCCTCGGTCAGCGCGAAAGTCTTGGCCGGACGACCCCGACCCCTCGCGCCGTAGACCCGGGGCTGCCGGGCCTCCACAGTGCCCTCATCGAGCATGTGATCGAGATGACGGCGCACCGCGGCAGGCGTGAGGTCCAGCCGGTCCGCGAGGGCGGCCGCCGTGCTGGGGCCGTTCTCGAGGATCGACCGCGCCACACGCTCACGCGTCGGAGCGTCACCCGGAGGTGTTCCGTCGAATTCCACAACAACATTGTGTCGTTAATGGTGGGGCGGTTTCAAATAAGGCTCCCCTTAGTACGGCCGCTCACCCGCGTTATCTACACTCAACGAGTGCAGAACTCCTCTTCCCCTGCTGTTCTGGTCGAGGGGCTCCACATGCGGTACGGCGACAAGGTGGCCGTGGACGGACTCAGCCTGACCGTGAACCGCCACTCCATCACGGCCGTGCTCGGGCCCAACGGCGCGGGGAAGACCACCACTCTGGAGACCTGCGAGGGCTACCGCGTCCCCCAGCTCGGCGTGGTCCGGGTGCTCGGGATGGATCCCCGGCGCGACCGGCGGGCGCTGCTCCCCCGGATCGGGGTGATGCTGCAGAACGGCGGCGCCTGGTCCGGTG
>JBFIWG010000173.1:0-7100 GCA_041606495.1 Nocardioidaceae bacterium | reverse complement strand
GTCATCTGTTGTCACATCTGTGCAGGGCTGCTTACGGTCGCCTTCGCGTCAAAACCGCGGCGCAAACGACTCGGGCACCACCCATCCGTTGACCCTGACCCAGGGAGCACATCTGTGACGCAACACCACCGTCCCCACGCACGTCGTTGGCTGGGCATCAGCGCAGCTGCCGGAGCCACGCTCCTGCTGGCCACCACGGTCACCCCCGCCGTGGCCGATCCCAACAACAACACCTCGCGCAAGCTGCGGGAGGCAGTGAGTGCCGAAGGAGTCGCCGAGCACCTGAAGGCCTTCGACCAGATCGCGAAGGACCACGACGACACGCGGGCGTCCGGCACGAAGGGCTACGCCGCTTCCCGCGACTACATCGTCGAGCGGCTCGAGGCAGCCGGCTACAGCCCCACGGTGCAGGAGTTCGACTTCCCGTTCTTCCGCGAGAACTCGCCGTCGAAGCTGGAGCAGCTCTCGCCCGAGGCGAAGACGTACTCCAACCCGGGTGACTTCACCTCGATGACCTACTCCAGCGCCGGCGACGTGCGCGGGACGGTCGTGGCGGTCGACACCGACGGCACCCCGACCGCGTCGTCCACGAGCGGCTGCGAGCAGTCCGACTTCAGCACCTTCCCGGCCGGGGCGATCGCCCTGATCCAGCGAGGCACGTGCACCTTCGGGCTGAAGGCAGAGAATGCCCAGAAGGCCGGCGCAGTAGGCGCGATCATCTTCAACCGAGGTACCACGGGCAGCACCGGGAGCATCGCCGGCACGCTCGGCTCCCCGGTCGTGACCATCCCGGTGCTGGGGGCCAGCCACGCGCTCGGACTCGACCTCATGGACCCCAAGGGCACTGAGGTCCGCATCATCAGTGACACCGAGTCGGAGATCCGGAAGACCTGGAACGTGCTCGCAGAGACCGCGCACGGTGACACCGAGAACGTCGTGATGGCCGGTGCGCACCTCGACAGCGTGCTCGCCGGTGCCGGCGTCAACGACAACGGCAGCGGATCCGCGTCAGTGCTCGAGGTCGCCGAGCAGATGACCAAGGTCAAGCCGGTCAACCAGGTCCGCTTCGCCTGGTGGGGCGCGGAGGAGCTCGGCCTGCTCGGCTCGGAGCACTACGTGGCCGACCTGGTCGAGAACGACCCCGAGAAGCTCCAGGACATCGCGCTCTACCTGAACTTCGACATGGTCGGCTCGCCGAACTACGTGCGCTTCGTCTACGACGGCGACAACTCACGGTTCCCGGTCGGACCGGGCGCTGCCGAAGGACCGGCGGGATCGGGTGCGATCGAGAAGATGTTCCACGACTACTTCGGCTCGCAGAAGCTGGCCTCGGAGGAGACTCCGTTCAGCGGCCGCAGCGACTACGGACCGTTCATCGCCGAGGGCATCCCCGCCGGCGGGCTGTTCACCGGAGCCGAGGGCGTGAAGACCGAGGCGCAGGCTAAGGTGTACGGCGGTGAGGCCGGTGTGGCCTACGACAAGTGCTACCACAAGGCCTGCGACGACATCACCAACGTCAGCATGGACGCGATCGACGAGATGTCGGACGCGGTGGCGCACGCCATCCTGACCTACGCGATGGACACCCGTTCGGTGAACGGGTCCGGCAAGGGCCACCCGGTCTCGCCGCCCGGACAGCACTCCGACGGCACCCCGACGGGCACGGGTACGACGAGCGGCGGCGGGCTGCACGACGACCACGACCACGACGAGCGCGACGCTGCCTGAGCCCCAGCGTCCTTGTGCAGAAGCGGCCGGTTCCTCTCGGGGGGACCGGCCGCTTCGTCTTCTCCCGCACGGCTTCACGACCTCTGGAAGGTGTCGGTGGTCGGGTCTAGGGTCGAGGGAATCGAGGGTTTCACCTACACGTGGAGGTCGGCAATGAGCAACCGGGTCGTGCACTTCGAGATCCCCTACGACGACAGCGACAGGGCCTCGGAGTTCTACAAAGAGGTCTTCGGCTGGTCGATCCAGCCCATGCAGGAGATGGACTACACCATGGTCACGACCGGTCCGGTCAACGACCAGGGCATGTCCACCGAGCCGGGCTACATCAACGGCGGTATGTTCAAACGCGAGGGCCCGTTCGGACCCCCGATGCTTGCCATCGACGTCGAGAACATCGAGAAGACGCTGGAGAAGGTCGCCTCGCAGAACGGCACCACCGTCGTGGAGAAGCAACCGGTCGGCGACATGGGGTTCATCGCCTACTTCAAGGACTCCGAGGGCAACCTGGTCGGGCTCTGGCAGAACGCCTGAGCCAGCCAGCTCAGCCGCCGAAGGTGAGCCGGGCGTCGCTGACGTGGAAGGACAGGGAGGGACGCCGTCCCCGTAGCCACGCCAGCGGCCCCTGCTCGTCGAACTCCCACCTGGCAAGGACGGGCAGAGTCCGCGCGCTCGCGGAGATCGGGGTGATCACGGGCGCGCCGTCCTCGTGCGCCTGCAGCGTGCTGAGCCGGTAGGGCAGCCGTAGCGCCGGTGCGGCGGGCCCGGTGAAGCGAGCCGAGGCCAAGGTGCCCTCCGCCACCGCGGCGTGACAGGTGGACCGAGACGCCAGCCGCCGCCGGCCGAGCACGCTGATGTCGGCCAGCTGCTTGGGGATCGCCCACAAGGCGCGGCCCCCGTCGCGGGAGGCCGGTGAGTTCACCCAGATGTCGGTGATGGTCAGTCGCGGCATCCGTCCGTCGCGAACCACGCGGGCCACCAGAAGCTCCTGGTAGGCCAGGTCGCCGGCCTCGGCGTAGTCAGCGAACGCGGCGGCGTAGAGCCCGGCCGGGCGGTCCGTCGTACCCGAGGTCACGGGGAAGAGGGAGAACCACAGGTCGCCGGTGAGGTGCCACGGTGGCGAGGGAAACGGCATGGCAGCCAGCCTAAGCCGGGTCGGGACCAAATCCGCTCGATGGCTGTCGGTGGCGTGTGACAGGGTTGAGCACTGTGACTGACGCAGTGATCGCCGAAGGCCTGATCAAGCACTACAAGGACGTGAAGGCCCTCGACGGCCTCGACCTCCGGGTGCCGGAGGGCACCGTCCTGGGGGTGCTGGGCCCCAACGGCGCGGGCAAGACCACCGCCGTCCGGATCCTCACCACGCTCCTCGAGCCGGACGCCGGACGGGCAGAGGTCGCCGGTGTGGATGTGCTGAGCGATCCGCGCGCGGTGCGGCGCAAGATCGGCGTCTCGGGCCAGTACGCCGCCGTGGACGAGTACCTCACCGGCTTCGAGAACCTCGAGATGATCGGCAGGCTCTACCACCTCGGGCGCAAGCGCAGCCAGCAGCGTGCCCGCGAGCTGCTCACCCAGTTCCGCCTCGACGATGCCGGTGACCGGACCGCGAAGGGCTACTCCGGCGGCATGCGTCGCCGCCTCGACCTGGCCGGGGCGCTCGTGGCCAATCCGCCGGTGCTGTTCCTCGACGAGCCGACCACCGGCCTCGACCCGCGCAGTCGCACCGAGATGTGGGACGTGATCAAGAACCTGGTGGCCGAGGGGACCTCGCTGCTGCTGACCACGCAGTACCTCGAAGAGGCCGACCTGCTCGCGGACAACATCGTGGTGATCGACCACGGCCGGGTGATCGCGGAAGGCAACGCCGACGAGCTGAAGGCGCAGGTCGGCGGGGAGCGTCTGGAGATCACCGTCTCCGACCCGACGCTGGTCGACCGCGCACGCGAGCTCCTCGAGCCGCTGGGCATGGGCCAGATGACGGTCGAGAGACACCAGCGCAAGCTGGCCCTGCCGGTCGCCGGCGGCTCGGGGGTGCTGGTCGAAGCCCTGCGGGTGCTCGACGGTGAGGCCATCAAGGTCGACGACGTCGGCCTGCGACGTCCCACCCTCGACGACGTTTTCCTCACCCTGACCGGCCACGTCGCCGAAGAGACAGACAAGCGCAGCGCCACCGAGGAGATCGCCCGATGAGCATGACCAACACCCTCTCCGACGGTTTCGTGGTCGCCAAGCGCAACCTGATCAAGATCAAGCGGGTGCCCGACCTGATCGTGTTCACCACGCTGTCGCCGATCATGTTCGTGCTGCTGTTCGCCTACGTCTTCGGTGGCGCGATCGACCCGGCCGGCGGCGGCGAGCGCTACCGCGAGTTCCTGATCGCCGGGATCTTCGCGCAGACCGTCGTCTTCGGGGCGACGATCACCGGGGCCGGGCTGGCGGAGGACGTGAAGAAGGGCATCATCGACCGGTTCAGGTCCCTGCCGATGTCCCCGTCCGCCGTACTCACCGGCAGGACCCTCTCGGACGTGGTCAACAACGTGATCGTGCTGATCGTGATGGGGCTGACCGGCCTCATCGTCGGCTGGCGGATCCGCAACTCGGTGTGGGAGGCGCTGCTCGCGGTGCTGCTCCTGCTGGTGTTCGCCTACGCCATCTCGTGGGTGATGGCCTGGGTCGGGATGCTCGTGCCGAGCCCGGAGGTGGTCAACAACGCCAGCTTCGTGGTGATCTTCCCGCTCACCTTCATCGCCAACACCTTCGTGCCACTGGAGACGCTCCCCGGACCTCTGCAGACCTTCGCCGCGTGGAACCCGGTCTCGGCGGTGACCCAGGCGGCCCGGACGCTGTTCGGCAACACCAGTCCGGACGCGCCGGAGCCGACCTCCTGGGCCCTGCAGAACCCGGAGCTGTACACCGTGATCTGGTCGCTGCTGGTGCTGGTGGTGTTCGTGCCGCTGGCCAACGCGCAGTACCGCCGCTCGACCAGTCGTTGAGGCCCGCCGGTCATCGGGGTGTGGCACCCTGTGACGTCGACGGGGAAGGACGACGACATTGCATCCACGCGTCTGCATCATCGGTGCCGGGTCATCGGGCATCGCCGCTGCCCAGGTCCTGAGCGCCCGCGGCATCCCCTTCGACTGCTTCGAGCTCGGCAGTGAGATCGGTGGCAACTGGCGCTACGGCAACGACAACGGGATGTCGTCGGCGTACCGCTCGCTGCACATCAACACGTCGCGGCAGACGATGGAGTACCGCACCTTCCCGATGCCCGCGGAGCTGCCCGACTACCCGAGCCACTGGCAGATCGCGGAGTACTTCGACTCCTACGTGGACCACTTCGCCCTCCGTGACCAAATCACCTTCCGCACCGAGGTGGTCAAGGTCGTGCCCACCGATCGCGGGTACGCCGCCACCATCCGCGGTCGCAACCGGTACGACGAGCCCGAAGAGCCTGAGATCCGCCACTACGAGCACGTGATCGTCGCCAACGGGCACCACTGGGACCCGCGCTGGCCGGAGCCGTCGTTCCCCGGCGCGGAGGACTTCCCCGGCGAGCAGATCCACGCGCACTACTACCGGACCCCCGACCAGCTGCAGGACAAGCGGGTCCTGGTGCTCGGGATCGGCAACTCGGCCGCGGACATCGCGGTCGAGTCGTCACGGGTGGCGCGCTCGACGTACCTCGCGATGCGCCGCGGTGCCCACGTCGTGCCGAAGTACCTGTTCGGCGTGCCCACCGACCAGCTGACCGACTCGGTCGTGGCGAAGATGCCGCTGCGGGTGCAGCAGCTCGGGATGGCCGCGATGCTCCGCGTGGCGCAGGGCAAGGTCACCGACTACGGGCTGCCGCGACCTGACCACGCCGTCCTGCACGCGCACCCCACGGTCAGCGACGAGCTGCTGACCCGGCTCGGCCACGGCGCGATCTCGGTCAGGCCGGGCATCGACCGGTTCGAGGGCTCAAAGGTGTTCTTCGACGACGGGACCGCAGCCGAGGTCGACACGGTCGTCTACTGCACCGGCTACAAGGTGACCTTCCCGTTCCTCTCCGAGGAGGTGATGGCCGTCGCGGACAACCGGGTGAGGCTCTACCGGCGGGTGGTGCACCCGGACCGCCCCGGCCTCTACTTCGTCGGTCTGATCCAGCCACTCGGCGCGATCATGCCGCTTGCGGAGGCGCAGGCCGAGTGGGTCGCCGACCTCGTGAGCGGCGAGGGCAGGCTCCCGTCGTACGACGAGATGCAGACTGAGACCGACGCATATGCCGCGACCGTTCGGCGTCGCTACGTCGCGTCCAAGCGGCACACCATCCAGGTCGACTTTCATGCCTACCTCGCGGAGATGGACCGGGAGCGTCGAGCGTCCCGGGCGAGGGTCACGGGGCGGCCTCGGACGCGACGGCGTCTGGCGGAGCGGGTCGCGGCGCTCCGCGAAGCCCGACGAAGCTGATCAGGCCGCCGGCCACCAGCAGCCCCGTGCTGATCAGCATCGCGTCGGAGTAGCCCGCGCCGAAGACCTCGGGCCGCTGGTAGTCCGCGCCGCTCAGCCCGACCAGAGCAGGCAGTGCCGCCACCGCGAGCAGCGACCCCGTGCGAGCCACGGCGTTGTTGATCCCGCTCGCCACGCCGGCGAAGCGGTCCGGCGCGGCTGCCATCACGCTTGCCGTCAGCGGCGCGACCAGCGCGGCCAGGCCGAGCGAGAACAGCGTCAGGCCGGGCAGCACCCCGAACAGGTAGCCGCTCGAGGAGTCGACGCCGGCGAGCAGGAAGGTCCCCGACGCGGCCAGCAGCGGTCCGACCGACAGCTGGGCCCGTGGGCCGATCCGCGCCGCGAGGGCACCGGACCTCGACGAGAGCAGGAGCATGATCGCCGTGGTCGGCAGGGTGGCCAGTCCCGCCTGGAGCGGCGAGTAGCCGACGCTGACCTGGAGCTGGAGGACCAGGAAGAAGAACACCACGCCCAGGGCGCCGTACACGAGCAGCGTCATCGCGTTCGCGATGCTGAAGATCCGGGAGGCGAAGAGCTGCACCGGCATCATCGGGGAGGCGATCCGGCGCTCCACGACGACGAACCCGCTCAGCGCGAGCAGGCCGAGCACAGCCAGGGGTACGGCGGCAGCCGTGGTGTGCTCGATCAACGCGTAGGTGATCCCGCCGAGTCCCGCCACGGCCAGCACCGAACCGACGAGATCATGTCCACGAGTCGTCTCGGGGTCGCGGCTCTCCGGCACGCGCCGCAGAGCGATCACGACCACCAGCACCGCGATCGGCACGTTCAGCCAGAAGATGTAGCGCCACGAAGCGACGTCCACGATCCAACCGCCGAGCGGCGGACCGATTGCGGCGGCGATGCCGCCCAGCCCGGCCCACTGGCCG
>JBFIWG010000172.1:0-7140 GCA_041606495.1 Nocardioidaceae bacterium | reverse complement strand
GCGTCGTGCTGCCCGTCGATGTCATAGCGGATCGGTTGTGGGGTGAGGACCTGCCTGTCGATGCCGCGAACGCAGTGCACCAAGTGGTCTCCTACCTGCGCCGGTCGTTCGGTGACCAGGGCCGTGAGGTGATCGCCACCTCGGCCACGGGCTACCGGCTGGATCTGCCGGACGAGGCGATCGACGCCTGGCAGTTCGAGCGGCTGGCGCAGTCGGCCATCTCGGCGGTGTCCGAAGGTACGGCGGCCGGGGCCCACCGCGGGCTCGCCGACGCGGACGCCGCGACCGTGCTGTGGCGCGGGGACCCGTTCCCGGAGTCGGCGGAGTACGAGTGGGCGGCCGGTGACATCGCCCGGCTCAGGGACACCTACTTGCAGGCGCAGGAGTCCCGGCTGGAGGCGCTTCTCCTCCTGGGAAGACACCGCGAGGTCGTGCTTGAGGCGCAGTCACTGGCCGCGGCGTACCCGCTGCGCGAGCAGTTCCACCACCAGCTCGTCCTGGCTCTCTACCGGTCCGACCGGCAGAGCGAGGCGCTGGAGACCCTTCGGTCGGTCCGTCTCATGCTGGCGCACGAGCTCGGGCTCGACCCGGGGCCGCCGCTGCAGCGACTGGAGCGGTCGATCCTGGGCCAGGACAATGACCTGGAGTGGCGGCCGCCGCCGGACGCGTCGGACATCGCGCCGAGCCCGGCTGGCTCCGTGGTCGGCGCCGAGCGAGCGGTCGCGGTCTCGATGCCCGAGAGCAGGCCCGCTCCCGTCGTACCGACCAGCTTCCTCGGTCGCGACGAGGTGACGGCCGCGGCCAGCGGACTGCTGCAGCCGGGACGGGTGCTCACGATCGCGGGGCCGGGCGGAGTTGGGAAGACGAGGCTGGCCACCGTGCTCGCCGCGACGGTCGGGGCGGGGCGGGTCTGGTTCATCGACCTCAGCGAGGTCGAGGACCAGCAGCTCGTTGCGGGCACCATGGCCAGCCGACTCGATCTCGGCGCTCCCTTCCCGCACGACCCGGGCGAGCGGCTCGTCGAGGCGTTCACCGGCGCTGAGGGTTTGCTGGTTGTCGACAACTGCGAACACGTCGTCGACTCGGTCTCCGCACTTCTGCCCAGGATCGTCGACGTCGCGCCAGACCTGACCGTCATCACCACCAGCCGTCGCCCGATCAGGATCGCGGAGGAGGTGGTGCTCAACCTGGAGCCACTGGGACTACCCGCAGCAGGCTCCCCGTCGCGGGACTCGCTGCTGGACAGCCCGGCAGCACGGCTCTTCGTCGAACGCGCCCGGATGGTGCGAGCCGACTTCGACCCCGACGAGACGACGGCGCGCGACATCGCCGAGATCGTCTGCATGCTTGACGGGCTCCCGCTGGCCATCGAGCTCGCCGCGGCGCACGCCGACGTCCTGAGCCCAGCGATGATCCGCTCGCGGCTGGAGGGGAGCTTCGACGGTCTCGAGGCGCAGGGTCGCACGGTGAGCGTGAGGCAGCGGTCGCTGCGCGCAGCGATCGAGTCGAGCGTGGTGCTCATGACGCCGGACGAGACGGCGTTCTTCTGGAGGCTCAGCGTCTTTGCCGGCTCGTTCGACCTCGCCGCCGCGGCGGCAGTGGCAGCGCCTGACGGCGTCGATGCCTACGCGCTGCTCGCGTCGCTGGTGCGACAGTCGCTCGTGGTGAGGGACGGGGCGGACCGCTACCGATTCCTGGAGCCGGTACGCCGCTACGCCTACGAGCGGCTCGCCCTCGACGGTGACCTCGATGACTGCCGGGACAGGCACTCGACCTACATCATGCTGCTGGCGGAGCAGGCAGACGGCGAGATTCGGAGCCGAAGCCAGGACGAGGCGATCGAGCAGCTGCACCTTCTGCTCCCCGACGCGAGAGCGGCGCTGACATGGTCGCTACAGGCGTCGGTGCCGGAGAACGTCGGCCGCTTGGCGACAGCTTTCGCCTGGTTCTGGACCCTCCAGGGCATGTCCGACGAAGGCCTGAGGTGACTGACCGCGGCGGCTGAGTCCGAGATCGTCGACAAGCAGGTGCGGGCGAAAGTGCTGCGCTGCCTGGGGCTTCTGGCCAACCCCATCGGCGAGCTGGAGCTGGCTCGCAGAGCGGGAGAGGAGAGTGCGGAGCTGAGCCGGGAGACCGGTAACCGGCCCGAGCTCGCGGCCGCACTCCTCGTGCTCGGCATCGCGCAATGGGCGATGGGGGAGCTGGCGGACGCCGCCTCCGCGCATGACGAGGCGATCGAGGTCACCCGTGACCACCCGCGGAGCTGGCTCCACTGCAGCGCTCTCGTGCTGCGCGCACGCACCGCCCTGGATCGCGGTGAACCCGACGTCGGGGACCGGCTCCAGCGGGCCATCGACGCCGTCCACGTCTCCGGCGAGAAGCAGCTGCTCGGTCTGGCGTTCGCGCTGCAGGCCCGTCGACATCTGGGCGGCGGTGAGCTCTCGACCGCCTACGTGCTGGCCAGCGAGGCGCTGCGGGTCTGGCGAATGATCGACTACAAGGAGGGCGAGATGAACGCCCTCAACCTCATCGGTCGCGTCAAGGTCTCGCAGGGCGACACCACCGGTGGCGAGGCCCGACTCCTCGAGGCGCTCCGCATCGCGCAACGCGCCAAGCATCCCGGCGCGCTGTGCGAGACCTTGGAGTCCCTGGCGGCGTGTGCAGCGGCCACTGGCCGGCACGAGCACGCCTACCTCCTGCTGCAGGTGAGCAGCCGCAAGCGGTCTCTGCTGAAGAACCCGATCGCAGCGGGCCAGCGGGCGGAGATGGTCAGCCTCGTCGAGGGCGCCAGGTCGTCCCTCGGTGCCGCGGCGTCGATGGTCGAGGCGCGCGCCTGCCTGC
The DNA here is from genome assembly GCA_041606495.1 of Nocardioidaceae bacterium. Taxonomy (GTDB): domain Bacteria; phylum Actinomycetota; class Actinomycetes; order Propionibacteriales; family Nocardioidaceae; genus Nocardioides_C. The sequence goes on along the minus strand of JBFIWG010000172.1, from coordinate 4,299 downwards.
TTGGCTTCGACGACGTTGTCGACCAGCTGCTCGAAGTCGAGTCGGGCGAATCGTCGCTCAGCGTGGTCTGAGCGGCAAGGTCGCGACAGCGAGGTGACAGGGATGTCATCGGCCGTCGTGGTTGCCTGCGCACATGAGTGCCCTCCTTGTGCTGACCTATGACGTGCACGACCTCAACCGGCTCACGGCCTACCGCGAACGAGCGCACGGGCCCCTTGCGAACGGGGGAGCGCGGCTGGTGAGCTCCACCGCAGATACCGTGCACCTGGCCGAGGCTGACTCCACCGGCAGCCACACCGTCGTGCTCGAGTTCGCTGACCTCGAGACTGCGCTCGATGCGTACCACTCGGCCGAGTACCAGGAGGTCGTCGGCGAACGCTGGGCCGCGACGACGCCAAGGGTCGCGATGGTCGTGCCGGTAGAACGTAAATGATCGAAACTTGAGGCGGCGGATGAGGCACAGTTGCACCCATGAAGCTGCGTCGGTCCGTCAGACCCCTTGCTGCAATGGCTCTTGCGGCCGGCTCGGTGCTGTGGTCGATGACCTCTGCGGAGGCGGCGGTCCAGTGTGACAGGACCGTGTCCGACGGTGCCGACGTGCTGGACGATCCCGTTGTACGAGAGGCGGCAAAGGCGGTCGAGGCCTACCTGGCCACCGTCCGAGTGGTGACCTACACCAGCGTTCCGCGAGGGAGGCTGAACGAACAGGTGATGGCCGACCGCTCGCGGTGCGACTCCTGGCGGGGATCGGGCGAGTTCTTCAAGAATGACCTGGTGCTGCTCGCGGTCAGCGTCGAGGACCGCAAGTCCGGTCTCTACTACGGCGAGACCTGGACGCAGGAGCTCAAGAGAACCCGAATCGGCATCCAGGACGACGTCATGGGTCCCAGGTTCGCAGACGGCGACTTCAGCAGCGGCATGGTCGCCGGGCTCAACGAGGTCGCTCGCGTGATCGATCCCGCACGCATGCCACCTCGCGACCGACCTGGCCGCGACAGCCCGGCTCCCGTCCAGCCCGTAGTGCCGGAGCCGGTCGACGACGTGCCCCCGCCGGCCTGGGCATGGGGAGTCCCACTAGGCGCGGCCGCGCTGGGTGGCCTCGGCTGGGGCGGGGTCGTCGTACGGCGTCGGCTGCACACCCGCGCGGAGGCCAGGGCGGGCGCCCTCGTCGCACGCGACGCAATGGCTGCACAGTTCATGGCGCTCGACGACACGGGTCCCCTCGCCGCGGCTCGGGTCGCCGCGCTTCCGGCCGTGGACGACCGTCTGGCGGACCGGATCCGGGAGGAGGCAGCGTCCGTGCGGGCGGCCACGTCCGTCGCGGTCGCCGACTACCTGGCCGCCGCCGAGCAGCACACCGACACCAGCATCGGCCACCTGGACGCCGCGTCGGCCCAGAGCGCGACCGAAGAGATGGACGCGCTCACCGCGACCATGCGCGACCTCGTGCGACGCGCCGAGGGGGTATCGGCCGACCTCGACCGCCGCGAAGCGCTCGCGCAGCAGATGCCCGAGCTGGTCCGGCAGGTCCGACAACTGGCCACCCGAGCCACGGACCTGGCCGTGGTCCGCGAGGGTGAGGGGTTCCGGGTCGGCCGCTTCTCGGCAGAGCTGCCGGTGCTCGAGGCCGAGGCAGCACGGGCCGAAGAGCTTGCCGCCCAGCAACGGATCGGAGACGCGGCGGCGATCATCCAGGACGCCTCCGCGCGAGCGGAGGCGCTGGTCGACGAGCTCGAGAACCTCCCGGTGCGTCAGGTCCAGCTGCGGGCCGCGCTGGCCAGGCTCGAGGACCAGCGGGCCCAGCTTCGTCACGACGTGACCGAGGCGGACACCGCCACGGCAGCGCTCGAGGCACGCTTCCACCCTTCGTGCACCGAGGAGACCAGGACCAAGGTGAACGCTGCGGCCGACGAGCTCGCCACGATGCCCGGCCTGATGTCTCGGTTGGACAGCGCGTCCTCTATGAGCCGCCAGGAGTTCGACGAGGCCGAGGAGGCGAGGGATGTAGCGATCGCCGTGGTCGAGCGCGTGACCAGCGCCTGCCTCGCGCCGGCAGAGACCGCGACGACGCTCGAGGCTCTGTCCGGGTCGCTCCCGGAGAGACTCGAGGGTGTGGGACACCGGTACGCCGCCCTGGTCGAGGCGCTGGACGAGCACGCAGACGCGCTGCCGTTCCTGGCCGAGGTTCCCGACGCCGACGGGTGGGGAACCCGGCTGGAGGAGGTCCGCGCGGAGGCGAGGCAGGGTCGTCCTCGGCTGCTCTGGCTGCGGGACGCGATCGAGGAGCTCGACCTAGGACTGGCCGATGCGACAGCCCGGGTCACCCAGGTCGGTGCCGAGTTCACCGCGGCCGAGCGGCGGCTCGACTCGGCACGCTCCGCGGTGGCGGAGGCACGAGCCGAGTCCTCACGGATGCACGCCGGGAGCCGGTCAAAGGCCCTGGCCGACGACGCCGCCCAGATCCTCATGGACGCCGAGCACGCCGCGGTGCTCGCGGACCGCGTCAGCGCCGCGGGGCGCGCGATCGAGCTGGCCGGCGAGGCCACGCAGGCCGCAAGACGGTCCATCCGCTCGCGCCGGAACACCTCCGTCGGCTTCGGGTCGGGATCGGGATCCGGGTTCGGCGGTGGCTTCGGTGGCGGCTTCGGTGGTGGAGGGCGCGGCGGAGGCAACTTCGGTGGAGGCGGTGGCGGATCGCGCGGCTTCGGTGGAGGCGGTGGCGGCGGTGGCGGGTCTCGCGGCTTCGGTGGAGGCGGCCGAGGCGGAGGCGGGTCGCGTGGCTTCTGATCCGCCCGTCAGTCCGGTGAGAGACCGCAGCTAGTGACAGCTGCCCGTCCCGTTGTCGGTGAACGGGGTAGCCGGGTCGGCCACGAAGGCCCAGTCGTAGCCGCCGGAGCGCAGGGTGAGCTTGAGGACGCCGAAGACGTTCGCCTTGCGCACCTCGCTGTTGGGCTGCACCGTCGAGAACCCCGTGAAGAAGGAGCCGCCGGTGCCGACGACGATCTGCCGAATGCCGCGGGAGTTGTCGAGCGTGCCCGAGGGGTTCTGCGGCGCGAACCGCTCGTAGCTGTGGGAGTGGCCGGCGAGCAACAGGTCGACGTTCGCGTCGTACAACGTCTGCACGAGCGGTCCGATCTCGGGAGCCACCAGGCTGTTCGAGCTCCAGCGCGGCTTGTGGACCAGGGCGACCGTGCACGAGGCAGGGTTCGCAGCGAGGTCGGCCGCCAGCCAGGTCTGTTGGGGTGACCCGTTCGCACATCCGTTGCCCCCGTCGATCCGGGCGCACTCGGAGTTGAGTACGACGGCGTGCCACCCGCCGATGTCAAAGCTGTAGTAGCCGTCGCAGTCGGCGCGGCAGCCAGGCTCGCGCGGTGTTGCTGCGTCGCCGAAGTAGGTGAAGTACCCGGCGGCCCCGGCGGTGCCGTACTCGTGGTTGCCCACCACCGGCCGGGTCAGGTTCTTGAACCGGCCCCAGGAAAGGTCGTAGCTGGCGTTGAAGTTTGCCAGTGACCCGCCGTTGTACTGCAGGTCGCCCAGTGCGAAGACCGAGGCGGGGTCGAGACCCAGCACCAGGTCGGAAGTGGCCTTCATGTGGCAGCGGTCGGCGGTGCCGTTGCCGTTGTTGAAGCCCGGGTCGTCAGGTGCGCAGGCCACGTCGCCGGCCGCTGCCACGACCACCGAACCGCCGGGTGGGGGTGGTGTGGTCGCGTCCTCGAGGACGAGCTGCGGCTTGTTGGTGCCTTGGATGCTGTCGAAGGTGCGTGAGGTGCTGCTGGTGGTGGTGATGGCGAAGGCGTAGGTGCCGTTGCCGGTGATCTTGGCGGTGACGTCGTAGCTGACCCAGGTGCCGGAGGAGAGTGCGCCGGAGGAGCCGATGGTGGCGCCGATGGGAGGGGCGTTGTTGTAGGTGATGCCGTTCTCGGTCCATGAGGTGTTGGCGACGCTGTGCAGGTCGGCGCCCTTGGAGCTGCTGGTCTTGGCGTAGACGCGCAGGGTGGCCTTGCCGGGTGCTTCGTTGAGGCCGGTGACGTCGAAGCGGAGGTAGGCGTTGGAGATCGGGGAGCCGTCCACGCGCAGTCCGGTGGCGGTGCCGTAGTTGGTGGTCGGGTTGTCGGCCCGCACGTGCGCGTCCGCTGCCGCCACGACCGTTCCGCCCGTGGGTGGTGGGGGTGGTGTGGTGGCGTCCTCGAGGACGAGCTGCGGCTTGTTGGTGCCTTGGATGCTGTCGAAGGTGCGTGAGGTGCTGCTGGTGGTGGTGATGGCGAAGGCGTAGGTGCCGTTGCCGGTGATCTTGGCGGT
>JBFIWG010000171.1:0-7141 GCA_041606495.1 Nocardioidaceae bacterium | reverse complement strand
GTGAGGAAGACGGTGTCGTTGATGCCGTGGTCGGCCAGGTGCTGAAACACCTCGCGGCGGTCGGCGGTGTAGCCGTCCCACTGGTCCACGTTGTAGGCGACCCCGTCCTCGGGCAGCAGACCGGTGACGTCGTTGAGGTCGCGGGTCAGGTCGCTGGGCAGGGGAGGGAAGACCACCGGCGCGATCATCACCGGGTTGCCGATCAGCTTCCACTGCGCGGAGCTCTCGCTCAGGGACTGCTTGAGCCAGGCCATCTGCGGGTCGCCGGTGATGGTGCGGTCGGGGTCGCTCGTCGCGGTCTCGCTCTGCTTGGAGCGGTACGTGCGCAGGTCGAGCATGGACAGCTCGGCCAGGGTGCCGAACTTCAGTCGGCGGTAGAGCCGGGTGCTGTCGAGGGCCGCGGTGTCGCCCATCCGGACCGGCATCCACTCGTCGTAGGCGCGGTAGGCGCGGTCGCGTCGGGTGGCCCAGTCGCCTTCGTCGGGCTGATGGTTCTCGGCGCCGTTGTCGTAGGCGTCGTTGGTGCTCTCGTGGTCGTCCCAGGTGACGATGAAGGGCACGTTCGCGTGCAGGGCCTGCAGATCCGGGTCCTGCTTGTACTGCGCGTGCCGCTGCCGGTAGTCGGCCAGCTCCACCATTTCCTTGGCCGGGACGTGCGAGCGGATGTCCCGGTTGGAGTTGCCGTAGCCGTACTGGCCAGGGGCGTACTCGTAGAGGTAGTCGCCCAGGTGCAGCACTGCGTCGAGGTCGTTGCGGTTGGCGAGATTGCGGTACGCCGAGAAGTAGCCGGCCTGCAGGTTGGCGCAGGAGACCACCCCGAACCGGAGCCGGCCAGGGTCGGCGTTCGCGGCGGGGGCGGTCCTCGTCCGGCCAACTCGGCTGACGACGCCCATGTATAGGAACCGGTAGAAGTACGTCGTCGCCGGGTCCAGTCCGGCGGCTTCGAGCTTCACCGTGTGGTCGCGCGCGGCGCCGGTGACGAACTTGCCCTGTGCGACGACGGTATTGAAGCGCCGGTCCCTGGCGACCTGCCACTTCACGGTCACGTCCGGGCCCATGCCCGAGCCGGGAGTGGCTCCCGCGGTCGGGCTGACCCGCGTCCACAGGATGACGCTTCGTGGGTGGGGGTCGCCGGAGGCGACGCCGTGCTTGAAGTACTGGTTGTCCGCTGCTGCGGCGGTCTCCGTGGTGGAGACGTTGAGGGCAAGCGTTCCGGCACCCGCGGCTCCGACGACGAGCAGGGAGCGGCGGTCCATCTCTACGGGGGGCACGGCGTGGTTAATACCCAAAACCCATCGGAAGTTATGCCTTGCCGGGAAAGTTCACCTGCCGTTTGCCCTGGGGTTGATCAGGGTGTGACATGGGACTCAGAGGCGCCCGGCCGCACCCGCGAGCACGCAGACCAAAGAAACACAACCACGGGAGGACGTCATGCGTGCAACTCGCAAGAAGCAGCTCTCCATCTTCGGCACGGTGTCGGCCATGGCCCTCACCGCGCTCGCCTTCACACCAGTCGGTACGGCGGTCGCCGGGGCCTCGGGCCACAACGACACGGTCGTGCTCGAGGCCGAGCTCACCGGCGAGGCCGAGGTCGCCGACGGCGACGAGGACGGCGAGGGGGAGGCCTTCGTCTTCAGCACCAACCGTTACCGCAAGCTCTGCTACGTGCTGACCGTCGAGAAGATCGACACACCCACCGCCGCGCACATCCACGAGGCTCCCGAGGGCGAGGACGGACCGGTCGTGGTCACGCTCGGCACCCCGGACGACGGCAACTCTGCAGGCTGCCTGCGCCAGGGTGGCCGGGCCTGGCGGATGCTGGTCAAGGACATCATCAAGAACCCCGACGACTACTACCTCAACGTGCACAACGACGACTTCCCCGCCGGGGCCCTTCGTGGGCAGCTGGAGGTCGAGGACTGACACCTGACCGCTGCGTTGCCTGACAGGATGGAGACGTGGGGTCTCTGTTCGTGGTCAGCGACGTGCACGGGTACCGCGACGACCTGGTGAACGGGTTGCGCGCGGCCGGCCTGGTCGACGCCTCCGAGCGCTGGGCGGGCGGGGACGACGAGCTGTGGGTGCTCGGTGACCTCACCGACCGGGGGCCCGACGGGGTCGGCGTGATCGAGCTTCTTCGCGCGCTGCAGGACCAGGCTCCCGGCCAGGTGAACGTGTTGATGGGCAACCACGAGATCCTGGCGCTGGGGACGCACCGGTTCCCGACCAGCCGGTTCGCCGACTCGTGGTACGTCAACGGCGGCAAGGTCAGCGACCAGGTGCGGCTCACCCCGTCGCACGTGGACTGGATCGCGTCCCTGCCGCTCGTCGCCCGTGTCCGTGAGTTCCTGCTGATGCACTCCGACACGACGGAGTACCTCAACTGGGGGCGCACCGTCGAGGAGATCAACGACACGGTGCGCGAGACGCTGGCGGATCCCCGGGACGTAAGCGGGCACTGGGACGTGTGGGCCAAGCTCACCAGCCGCTACCGCTTCGCGGGCCGGGAAGGCGCCGACGTCGCCGGCAAGCTGCTGGGCGTCCTCGGTGGCGAGCTGATCGTGCACGGGCACAGCATCATCGGAAGCCTGATCGACACGCCGTCCGCCGAGGTCACCAGCCCGATCCTGTACGCCGACGGGCTCGCCCTGGCCATCGACGGCGGGCGGTACGACGGCGGTCCGCTGCTCGTCGTACGCCTCGACTGACCGCTTCAGGCATCCACGGCGTAGGGGAGGATGGCGCGCACCACGAAGCCGCCGTTCTCCCCGGTGTGCGACTCGACGTACCCGCCGACGACCTCGGCCCGGTCGCGGATCCCGACCAGGGTGTGCTCCCGACCGTCGCCGTTGGAGGGCGCCGGTCCGTTGTCGGCGACGACGACGAGCAGGTGGCTGTCGCCGTAGCTGATCCGGACTTTCGCCTCGGCCGCGGGGCCGGCGTGCTTGTGCACGTTCGCGAGGCCCTCCTGGATGATCCGGTACGCCGAGAGGTCGACGCCGGGGGGCACGTAACCCGCCACGCCGGTCACCTCGAGGTTCACCGCCATCCCGGTCATCTGCAGCTGGTCGACGAGCGCGGCGACGTGGTGCAGGGACGGCTGGGTTCCCCAGTCCTCAGAGCTCTCCTCGGAGTCGGTGTCGCGCAGCAGGGAGAGCAGGTGGCGGACGTCCTGGAGGGCGTGCGTGCTGGTCTGCTCGATCGCGTCGAAGGAACGGCGCAGGGCCATGTCGTCGGTGCCGATCATGCGGCGGCCCCCGCGGGCCTGAACGACGGTCACGGCGATGGCGTGGGCCAGCACGTCGTGCAGCTCGCGGGCGATGCGTGACCGTTCGTGGGCGATGGCCTGGCGCAGCCGTTGCTCGTGGTCGCGGCGCATCTGCTCGGTCCGGGCGGCGAGGCGCTCCTCCTCCTCGCGGCGCAGGCGCAGCAGGATCCCCGCGGCCCAGGGGGCGCCGACGAACAGGCTGACGTGGAAGACGTCGCCCAGCGAGATCGAGGCGACGAGGGCCATCAGCGAGAAGAACATGCCGAGCACGGCCGCGCCACCGAGCCACGCCTGCAGGCCGATGGTGTGCCGGCCGAGCGAGTAGAGCGCGATGATGGAGATGGCGAGGAACGCGGCCGAGCGCCGCTCGATCCCGGGTGAGCTCTCGAGCACGCCGTAGTTGGCCGCGGTGATGATGACGAAGGTGATCAGGACGTAACGCCGCCGCATCGCCAGGGCGAGCCCGGCGATGATGCCGCACGGCAGCGCGACCGCGAGTACGGAGGGCTCCCATCGCACGATCTCGAAGACGTACAGAGCCGTAAGCGCAGCGGTCAGAACCACGTCCAGGTGGCGCCTGGCGAGGCCAAGCAGGTCCATCCCCTTACGTTAGGCCGTTCCCTTGCTCTGCGGGCGATTCTTGGAAATCAGGCTCGGTCCGGAACAGGCTTCGGCGATCAGACGCGTCGGAGGACCGCGGTGACCTTGCCCAGGATCGTGGCGTGAGTGCCGTCAATCGGGTCGTACTGCTCGTTGTGGGGCAGCAGCCAGACCTTGCCGTCCTTGCGCTGGAAGGTCTTGACCGTGGCCTCGCCGTCGAGCATGGCGGCGACGATCTCGCCGTTCTCGGCGGTCGGCTGCTGGCGCACCACGACGTAGTCGCCGCTGCAGATGGCGGCGTCGATCATCGAGTCGCCGGAGACCTCGAGCAGGAACAGGGTGCCCTCGCCGACCAGGGTCTTGGGCAGCGGGAACACGTCCTCGACGCGCTCCTCGGCGAGGATCGGGCCGCCGGCGGCGATCCGGCCGACGACCGGGACGTAGGTGGCGGCCGGCTTGGCGTCGCCGATGCCGGTCTCGTCGACCACGGCCTCGCCGGTGACCGTCTCACCGGGGGTGAACACCTGCAGGGCGCGGGGGCGGTTCGGGTCTCTCTTGAGGTAGCCCTTCTCCTCGAGCGTGCGCAGCTGGTGTGCGACGGAGGAGGAGCTGGTCAGGCCGACCTTCTCGCCGATCTCGCGCATGCTCGGCGGGTAGCCGCGGTGCTCGATGGAGTCCCGGATGACGCTCAGCACCCGCTGCTGGCGCGGTGTGAGGCCCGTCGAGTCCGGCGGTCCGTCAGGGAGCTCGGCGACCTTGCTCGTCTTCGCGGGACGGGTCCCCTTGCCTGCTGCCATGACAGTGCCTCTTCCTGTTCGCTGGTCAGCTCACGCCACTGATCCGATGCCTCACAAGGTAGACCGATCCGGGCCCCGCTTCAAACATTTGTTCGAATGGGCGTGTCTGGTTCACTGCCCGGCATGGAACCTGAGACCTCCGCTGTCGTGACCGGTGCTGCCCGTGGGATCGGCCGGTCGATCGCTGCCCTCCTCGTCGCTCTTGGGCATCGGGTGGTGATCACGGACCTGGACGGGGACGCGGTCCGTCGTACCGCTGCGGAGATCGGTGCCGTCGCCGGCCTTGCCCAGGACGTCCGGGACGAGAGCAGTCACTCGTCCGTCGCTGCCGAGGCGTTGCGGCACGGACCGCTGGTCGCCTGGTTCAACAATGCGGGCGTCGGAGACGACGGGACGCTGGTCGAGCTGTCCTCGTCGCAGATCCAGCGGTTGGTCGAGGTCAACCTGCTCGGCACCATGTGGGGGATGCGTGCGGCGCTCGCGTCGTTCGGTCCTGCCGGCGGGGACATCGTCAACATCGCGTCGCTGTCGGGGCTCGGGCCGGTTCCGGGGCTGAGTGCGTACGCCGCCACCAAGGCCGCCGTGGTCTCGCTGTCGACGTCGGTCGCGGTCGAGGCGCCTTCGGGGGTGCGGGTGCACGCGCTGTGCCCGGACGGCGTGGACACCCCGATGGTCGACGCGCTGGCGCCCCGCGGGCGGGCGAAGGAGCTGGTCGCCTCCGGAGGGCCGCTGCTCTCCGCGGATGCCGTGGCCGCGTCCGCGGTGGGCCTGCTGGGTACGTCGCGAGTGGTGCGGACCGTCCCCGGCTGGCGGGGAGGGCTGATGAGGTTCACGTCGGTGACGCCCTCGGTGTCGATGAAGGCCGAGCCGCTCTTCCGGTGGCAGGGCCGACGCGCTCTGGCGGGGGCGCTGCGCAAGCGGGGCTGAACTGTTCGAACACGCTGTTCGAACAAATGTTCGGCGTGTTCCTTGCTTTCCTTCTCCGTGGTCGCCTATCTTCGAGCACATGTTCGATCGAACAGAAGTTCGACTCGACTCCACCAGAAACTGTCGGTGGCCGTCGATAGACATCTGTTCATGAACACGACGACCACCATCGAGGAGGAGGTCTCCCTCATGAGCACCATCGCTGTAGGCCACGGTTTCGGCTCCACCCGCTCCACCGTCCGACGACCCGTTCGAGGCTCCGTCGCGGCGCCGGTGCAGGTGCGGCTCACCCGTCGCGGCCGGCTGGTGCTGCTGGTGGCGTTCGTCGGGATCGCTCTCGCCGCTCTGATGGCGTTCGGGGGTCAGTCGGCTGCCACGGGGGAGGCCGGCGCTCCGGTCGAGACTCGGACGATCGTGGTCACCGAGGGCGACACGCTCTGGGCGATCGCCTCCGAGGTGGCGGCTCCCGGTGAGGTGCGGGCGATGATCCACCAGATCCAGGAGCTCAACGCTCTGTCGAGTGCGAGCCTGGCCCAGGGCCAGACTCTGGCTGTCCCAGTCGGCTGACAGCGTTGACCTGACGCGCGACTTGCGCTGGCTTCCCTCGACCCGGAGCCGGCGTCAAGGGGAAGAACAGGGGCGGGACCGCTACGCGTGGTCCCGCCCCTGTTGCATGTCAGTCTCGGGCGCTCGTCAGGGTTGCAGCCGTGGCGACGCCGTCAGCGATCAGCCACTGGCCCGCGGTGTAAGTGGCCATCACCGAGCCCTCGAGCAACGGGCTCGGTGTTCTGCGCAGGAACTCCTGGATCCCGAGCAGGCTGTCGGAGAGCAAGAACAATGATGTGCCGGCGACGATCTTGCTCCGCGCGCTCTGGGGGAGTGAGTGATCGAGCATGGTCGAGGTGGCGAACATCGTCGCGAGGATGCCGCCGTACGCCGCGACGGGCAGTCGAAGCTTCGGGTCCTTCTTGCCCGCCGCCGTTGCCATGAGGGGTGCGAGTGCAAGCCAGGTGGCCGCTGCTGCCTTGGGCCCGAGGTCGGTTGCCTGGGCTTCGCGGTTCCGCGCTGTGCTGAAGGCCGCGATGTAGCTGACGTGGGCGCCGAAGAACGACGCCACGCCAGCTAGGAATGACGGCTCGCTCTTTCCGAGAAGCGCGACGTCTCCGCCCCAGGAGAAGGCCTGAGCGAGGCTTGTCCGGACCTCGAGCCTGCCTTGGGTGCCGGTTGGTCCGCTTCTCATTGCCATGTTGAGCGCTGGCATGAGGAGTGGCTTGGTCAGAAGGCGCGCACGTCGCGCTGCCTTCTTGTTGCTAGCTGCGAGAAGTGAGTCCGTGACCGCCAGTGCTGCATAGGCGACCTTGGCGTGCCGGCGGTTCTTCCGGTGCTCGGGCATGAGGGTGCGACGCATGAGGGCATCCTGACGGAGATGCGGGCGGGCTGGCGAGAGCGCGACGAATACGCGCGTGTCTGTCCGGCCGCGATCGTTCTCGGGCGGCTGCTTTGGGGGTGTTCGTCTGAGGCCGTAGAGGTGGCCTTAGGTCAGGCGGTC
>JBFIWG010000170.1:0-7149 GCA_041606495.1 Nocardioidaceae bacterium | reverse complement strand
GGCCCGGCGTACCTCCCGGGTGTCGAGCACGTCGTTGCCCTCGACCGCCACCGCGGTGACCGCGAGCACGGACGAGAAGAAGACCAGCCACACCGCGCCGCCGACGACGCCGAGGAGCGCGGCCAGCGCAACCAGGCGGCGCCACACCAGCCACCGGCGCGCCCACTGGCGGCGGGCGAACCGTCGCCGGGCGATCCGGATGGTCTGCTCGTCGTCGCTCAGCTGCGGGCTCTCACGCTTGCTGGTCAGCATCGGCCCCCCTCTCGGCGAGGAGCTCGAGCACCTCGGGACCGACCAGGGTCACGTCGCCTGCTCCGAGAGTGAGCACGACGTCGCCGGGACGGGCACGTTCGACGAGCCGCTGCGGGGTCTGCGACCAGGACGGCTCGAACAGCACCTGCTCCGCGGGGAGAGGTACATGTGAGGCGACCATCTGCCCGTTGACGCCCGGCTCGGGATCCTCGCGGGCGACGTACACGTCCATCACCACGACCTCGTCAGCAGCGCCGAGCGCCTCACCCATCTGCGGCCCGAAGATCCGGGTCCGGGAGACCAGATGCGGCTGGTAGGCGACGACGACCCTGCCCTCACCGGCGATGGAGCGCGCGGCTTGCAGGTCGCCGGCGATCTCGTTGGGGTGGTGGGCATAGCTGTCGTAGACCCGGATGCCACCGATCTCGCCCTTGAGCTCCATCCGACGACGGGTCCCGCTGAACGCCTCGAGCCCACGCTTGAGATCGGCGAACGCGAAGCCCAGCCGGAGTCCGGCGGCCAGCGCCGCGAGCGCGTCGAGGACGTAGTGCCGGCCGGGGATCTGCAGGGTGAGCTCCCCCAGCCTGCGGCCGCGGTCGATCACGGTGAACGTGGACGTCGAGCCGGCGAAGGACACCCCGTCGGCTCGGATGTCCGCATCGGGCGACTCCCCCACGGCGACCGTTCGCAGACCGCGCGCACGCGCCTGGGCAGCCAGGTCCGCCGCTCCAGGGTCGTCGACACAGACGACCAGGAAGCCGGCGGGGTCGATCCGGTCCAGGAAGCTGGTGAAGGCCGCGTGGTAGGCCTCCTCGGTCCCGTAGTTGTCGAGGTGGTCGGCCTCGACGTTGGTGACCAGCGCGGCAAACGGGGAGTACACAAGGAAGGCGCCGTCGCTCTCGTCCGCCTCGGCCACGAACAGCTCGCCGCTGCCGTCGTGCGCGTTCGAGCCGGACTCGTTGAGCTCGCCGCCGATCGCGAACGACGGGTCCGCGCCGCAGTGCTGGAGCGCGACGGTCAGCAGCGACGTGGTTGTGGTCTTGCCGTGAGTGCCCGCGACCGCGACCACCTTGCGCTGCTGCATCACTGACTCCAGCGCCGCCGACCGCGGCAGCAGACGGAGCCCCTGCCGCTGGGCCTCGACCACCTCGGGGTTGTCGGCGCGCACCGCCGTCGAGACGACCAGGGTCTCCACGTCGCGGACGTGCTCGGCGTCGTGGCCCACGTGGCAGCGAGCGCCCAGCGCCCGCAGCGCCTCGACGGTCCGCGACTCCTTGGCGTCGCTGCCGCTGACGGCGATCCCACGAGCCAGCATGATGCGTGCGATGCCCGACAGCCCGGCACCGCCGATGCCGACGAAGTGGACCCGTCCCAGCTGGTCGGCCGGGAGCAGCTCGGAAGGAACCGGGACGATCATCGGGCCGCCGCCAGGATCATCTGCGCGAGCTTGTCGTCCGCGTCGCGCGGGATCAGGCCCGCCGCCGCCCGCGACATCGCGGACAGCCGGTCCTTGTCGGTGACCAACGACGGCACGGAGGCGGCCACCCACTCTGGCGTGAACGCGCCGTCCTGGACCAGCAGCCCTCCCCCGGCGTCCACCACTGGACGAGCATTGAGGTCCTGCTCGCCGTTGCCGATCGGGAGCGGCACGAAGACCGCCGGCAGCCCGACCGAGGAGACCTCGGTCACGGTGTTCGCACCCGCGCGGCAGACGATCAGGTCGGCAGCGGCGTACGCGAGGTCCATCCGGTCTACGTACGGCACCACGATGTACGCCGGGTCGTCGGACCGTGGCTCGACCACGGCGTCGCCGGACGGGCCGACCACGTGCAGCACCTGCACGCCCGCGTCGGCCAGGGCCCGCTGCGACGCGGAGACCGACTGGTTCAGCCGGCGCGCGCCCTGCGAGCCGCCTGTGACCAGGAGCGTCGGCCGGTCCGGCTCGAGCCCGAACGTGGTCAACGCCTCCGCGTGCACCGCGGGCCGGTCCAGGGTGGAGATCATCCGCCGGATCGGCAGGCCGACGTACTCCGCATGCCGAAGCGGCGTGTCGGGGAAGCTCGTGGCGACGTGCCGGGTGAACCGGGCGCCGACCTTGTTCGCGATCCCGGGCAGCGCGTTGCCCTCGTGCACCACCAGGGGCAGCCGACGGCGTCGAGCCGCGAGGTACGCCGGCACCGAGACGTAGCCGCCGAACCCGACGACCACGTCCGGCTTCACCCGGTCCACGACGTCGAGGGCCGCGGACACGGCACCCTTGAGCCGGCCGGGGACCCGGACCAGGTCGGCGGAAGGTTTGCGCGGCAGCGGGACCGGAGGGATCAGCTCGAGCGGGTAGCCGGCCTCCGGGACGACCCGGACCTCGAGGCCGCGCGGGGTGCCCAGTGCAGTGACCTCGATCGCGGGGTCGATCCGCCGGAGTGCATCGGCAGTCGCCAGGAGAGGCGACGTGTGGCCCGCCGTACCGCCCCCGGCCAGGAGAACGCGCATGTGCTTGTCTCTACTTCCCTCTTCTGATGAGTCCACCGCCGGCGGTCACCCCGGCCGCACGGCGTCGCCGCTTCGCCTTGAGCGCCGCCGCTGCACCCGGCTCCGAGCGAGCGAAGGAGACCAGCAGCCCGAGCGCGACGAGAGACGGAAGCAGCGCAGACCCACCGTATGACACGAGCGGGAGCGGCAGGTCGATGACCGGCAGCAGCGCGAGCACCATGCCGATGTTGATCATCATCTGCGCCATCAACCAGATGGTGATGCCGGCCGCCATGTAGCGCACGAACGGGTCCTCGGTGCGTACGGCGACCCGGATCCCGGCGTACGCGATGGTGAGGAAGAGGGCCAGCACCAGCAGGGTGCCGACCAGGCCGAGCTCCTCACCGAGCACCGCGAAGATGAAGTCGGTGTGCGCCTCGGGCAGGCTGCCCCACTTCTGCTGACTGGCCGAGATGCCCTTGCCGAACCACCCACCGCTGGACATCGCGAACAGGCCGTGCGCGGCCTGCCAGCCGGCCCCCTCGTAGTTCTTGAACGGGTCGACGAAGTTGGTCAGCCGCTCCAGCCGCTCCTGGCTGGTGCTGGCGAGGTACAGCGCGAAGGCGCCGATGACCAGCAGGCCACCGCCGAACAGCCGGGCCGGCGCGCCGACGACCCAGAGCATGCCGAGGAAGATCGCGAAGAGCACCAGCGCGGTGCCCAGGTCGCCACCGAGGATCACCAGCGCGGTGATACCCCCAGTCACGGGCGCAACGGGGATCAGTGCGTGCTTCCAGTCCCCCAGCAGTCGGTCCTTGCGGGCATAGAGGTCCGCACACCAGAGGATGATCGCGAGCTTGGCCAGCTCCGACGGCTGCAGGGTGAGCGGGCCGAGCGCGAGCCAGTTCGTGTTGCCGTTGACCTCTTTGCCCAGGCCCGGCACCTGTGTGAGCGCCACCAGCACGGTGGCCGCGAGCAGTGCAGGCCAGGCAAGAGCACGGAGGGCCCTGAACGGCAGTCTGGAGGCGACGAACGCGATCGGCAGCGCCAGGCCGACCCAGATCAGCTGCTTGATGAAGACGTGGTAGCTACTGCCGAAGGTCTTGTAGGAGTAGACGCTGGACGCGCTCAGCACCATCATCAGGCCGATGGTCAGCAGCAGGGTCGACGCGCCGAGCAGGAGGTAGTACGACGTCAGCGGGCGGTCGAGCGCGTGCCGCGTCGCCGCAACCCAGCTCGCTACAGCACTCTGCCTCTGCTGGTGCCCGGCGGCCGTGGTCACATCCAGCCCTTCTGCTCGTCCCGTCAGAGACTGCGAGAGCCTCCGTGCTACCTGTCCCGACGCCGGCGGACGGCCTCGGCGAAGGCGTCGCCGCGTTCGCCGTAGTTGGCGAACATGTCCATGGATGCGCAACCCGGGGCGAGTAGCACGGTGTCCCCGGGCTCTGCCACATCCGCAGCCGCACCGACCACGCGGTCCATGACAGAAGTGTCCCCGCCTTCGATCTCGATGACGCGGACATCGGGGGCGTGTCGCGAAAGCGCGTCCGCAATCACACCGCGGTCCCGTCCGAGGAGTACGACGGCCCGCAGCCGGTCACGCACCGCCTTCACGAGCTCGTCGAACCGGGCGCCCTTGGCCAGCCCGCCGGCGACCCAGACCACCGGGTCGTAGGCCATCAGCGAGGACTGGGCCGCGTGCGGGTTGGTCGCCTTGGAGTCGTCGATGTAGGTCACCTCGCCGACCACGCCGACCTCGGCGATCCGGTGACCGTCGGGGACGTAGGAGCGCAGCCCGTCCCGGACCGCTGCGGTGGACACCCCGTGGGACCGGGCCAGCGCTGCCGCAGCAAGAGCATTGGCAATGAAGTGTGGTGCGTCCGAGGCCAGGTCACCCACCGTGCACAGCTCGGCCGCGCTGGTCTCCCGCTCCGGGATGAACGCTCGGTCGGCCAGGACGTCGTCGACCAGCCCGAGCATTCCGATCTGCGGGGTGCCCAGCGTGAAGCCGATCGCACGGGCGCCCTCCTCGACGTCGGCGTCGCGCACGAGCTGCTCGGTCACCGGGTCGGCCACGTTGTAGACGCAGGCCCGTCGTACGTGCTCGTAGATCCGCCCCTTGTCGGCGGTGTAGTCGGCCATGGAGGCGTACCAGTCGAGGTGGTCCTCCGCGATGTTCAGCACGGCTGCCGACTCCGCGGCCATCGACTGCGTGTAGTGCAGCTGGAAGCTGGACAGCTCGACCGCGAACACGTCGTACGGCGTGGGGTCCATCACCGCCTCGACGATCGGCAGGCCGACGTTCCCGCAGGCGACGCTGCGCAGGCCGTGCGCGCGCAGGATGTGGTCGAGCATCTGCACGGTGGTGGTCTTGCCGTTCGTGCCGGTGATCGCCAGCCAGGGCGCGGCGTGGTTCGGGTCACGCAGACGCCAGGCCAGCTCGACCTCGCCCCAGATCGGGATCCCCCGCTCGGCGGCCTGGACCAGCAGTGGGGCGGACGGGGGCCAGCCCGGCGAGGTGACCAGCACGTCGACGTCGTCGGGGAGGACCGCGGTCGAGCCGGCACCGAGCCGGACCGTGGCTCCGAGGATCTCCAGCAGGGTGGCCTTCTCGCCACGGTCGCCGGCGTCGGACTCGTCGAGCGCGGTCACCCTCGCGCCCTGGTGGGTCAGGTTGTCGGCGGCGGCGAAGCCGGAGACGCCCATGCCGGCGACGACCGCGCGGACGCCGTCCCACGAGTCGTGGCGACCGAGGCTGTCGAGGTCCGGGCCGGTCATACGCCGGCCACCCATTCGGCGTAGAAGATGCCGAGGCCTGCGGCGGTGCAGATGCCGGTGATCAGCCAGAACCGGACCACCACGGTGATCTCGTCCCAGCCCTTGAGCTCGAAGTGGTGGTGCAACGGGGCCATCCGGAACAGCCGCTTTCCGCCCGTCGCCCGGAAGTAGCCGACCTGCAGCATCACCGAGAGCGCCTGGACCACGAACAGGCCGCCCACGACGACCAGGAGCAGCTCGGTGCGGGTGAGGATGGCCAGTCCGGCCAGCGCACCGCCCAGGGACAGCGAACCCGTGTCGCCCATGAAGATCTTGGCAGGTGAGGTGTTCCACCACAGGAAGCCGAAGCACGCCCCGGTGATCGCCGCGGCGATGACGGCCAGGTCGAGCGGGTCACGGACCTCGTAGCACTTGGGGCCCTGAACGATCGCGCAGGACTGGTTGTTCTGCCAGATGTTGATCAGCGTGTAGGCGCCGAACACCATCGTGGACGCACCGGTGGCGAGCCCGTCCAGGCCGTCGGTGAGGTTCACGCCGTTGCTGGCCCCGGCGATCATCACCAGGATGAACAGGATCACGAACACCGTGGGCAGGGTCAGGCTCGGGAACTCCCGGATGAACGACAGGCTGTGCGACGCAGGGGTCTCGCCCCGGGAGTCCGCAAGGACAGGACTCAGCGCCAGCCAGCCGAAGATGACCGCGACCACGGTCTGGCCAGCCATCTTCGCCTTGCTGCGCAGGCCGAGACTGCGTTGCTTGGAGATCTTGATCCAGTCGTCGAGGAAGCCCACGGTGCCGAGCCCCACGAAGAGGAACAGCAGGAGGATCGCAGATGCCGAAGGCATGTCACGGGTGATCAGCTTCGCCAGGAAGTACGCCACCACCACCGACAGGATGATCACGAGGCCACCCATGGTCGGCGTGCCGCGCTTGGTGTGGTGCGTGGTGGGACCGTCGTCGCGGATCAGCTGGCCGTAGCCCTTGGCCACCAGGATCCGGATGGCGACACGGGTTCCGAGAAGGGCGAAGATCAGTGACAGTCCTCCTGCAAGCAGGATGGCCCTCATCGGTCGGTCTTCCCTTCGTCGGGTACATCGTTGATCAGGGCCTCGGCGACCTTCTCCAGCTCGGCGGCCCGGGAGGCCTTGAGCAGGACGACGTCACCGGGCACGAGGTTGTCCCGGAGCCAGGCCAGCGCCTCCTCGCGGTCCTCCACGAACACCGACTCGTCCCCCCATGAACCCTCCAGGTAGGCCCCGAGGTGCATTGCCCGCGCGGGCTCACCGACGACGACCAGCTGGTTGATGTCGAGCCGCACCGCAAGTCTGCCGATCGCGTCGTGCTCTTCCTGGCTCGACTCGCCCAGCTCGCGCATCTCGCCGAGCACGGCCACCGTGCGTACGTTCCCGCCGCGACCACGACCCACGGCAGCGAGCGCCTTCAGGGCGGCGCGCATGGAGTCAGGGTTGGCGTTGTAGGCGTCGTTGATGACGGTCACGCCGTCGGCACGCTCGTGCACCTCCATGCGCCAACGCGAGGCCTGGCCGGCTCCGGTGAGCGACTGCGCCACCCGGTCCAACGGGACGCCGACCGCCAGGGCGACCGCGGCCGCGGCCGCGGCGTTCCCGGCCTGGTGCTCGCCCAGGAGCT
>JBFIWG010000169.1:0-7158 GCA_041606495.1 Nocardioidaceae bacterium | reverse complement strand
GTCCCGGAACAGAAGTACCGGCTGATGTTCGCGCACCTGTCCACCTCGCCGTCGTCGTTCTTGGAGGAGGCGATCGTCTACACGTACGAACGCATCGACGGGTACGACGAGCCGATGCCGCCGTTGCGGGAGGAGCAGGACTCCCGGATCGCGCGCATGGTGTTGAACGTCGCGCGCCACGGCGGACTCGGGCAGCGTCTCAAATGGGCCGCGCAGCGCGACGTGCTCCCTCGCGTCCGCTCCTGTCACGAACCGCGTAGCGAGGCGCTCCGGGCGGCCGAGGCGTGTCTCGTGTCACGGAACCAGTCGATGTACAACGGGCTGGGCCTGTTGCGGAACCGGCTCACGAGCTACACCGACATCCTCCAGGAGTACTTCCTTCCTCCCGAGGAGCTGGTTCCTTTCCTGCGCGAGGCGCGCCACCACCTCCGCACCCACGAGGCGCAGCTGCTGAGCGCGTCGGTCCGGGTGGTCCACGACGAGGCGGTGATGCTCGACTACGCGCGCGGGGACCGGTTCTCGGTGGTCCTGTACCTGAGCCAGACGGTTGACGACGCGGGCAACCGCGACATGGCGCAGCTGAACCAGGCCCTGATCGTCAGTGCGCTGAAGCGCGGAGGCACCTTCTACCTGCCCTATCAGCAGCACTACACCCAGGCGCAGCTACACGCGGCCTACCCGATGAGCGACGACTTCTTCGCACTCAAACGACGGCACGACCCGGACCTTCTGTTCATGAACCAGTTCTACGCTCGGTATGCCCAAGACGTGCCTGGAGCGAGGAAGACCGGATAGGCCTCGCGCGGTTCAACGTTCGTTGCGCGGTCCCTGGTCCGGTGTGTCGATGAACGGACCCGGCTGGTGCAGGGCCTCGGCCAACGGGGAAGGCTTGTCCGGAATCCGCGGCAGGATCTCGGAGCGCATCTCAACGCCGGCGTTCGAGGCAGCCTGAGCGACGAGGTCGTAGGCCCGGTGCGCCCGCCTGAGCGCGGCCGGGTAGTGATGGCGACGCACCTCTGTCTCGGCCCGGCCGATCTCCGTGTCGGCCTGTTGCAGGAGGCTGAGGTCGCCGGTGTCCGCCGCGAGCACCTCGGCGGCGAGGCTGTTGGCCTGCTCGATCGCCGCAGCAGTCTCGAACCGGGCCATGTTGTCGCGGTCGAACTGGCTGAAGTCCCGGTTCACGTCGAGATAGCTCATCACGGTGTTCGACTCGTCGCCGACCCAGGCGAAGAAGAACGGACCCGTCGCGGAGAAGTTCGTGCCGGCCTCGCTGTCGTACCCGTCGTGCGGATGGCTCAGGCCCAGGTGGTGGCCCACCTCGTGGATCATCGTGACCGTCAGTCCGTACCCGCTCGCGACGGTCTCGGGTGAGACGAAGCTGAACACGAAGGTCTGCTTACCGTTGCGCCAGTTGTCCTCCGCGTAGCCCAGGAGCCGGATCTCCAGACCCTCTCCTACCGCGTAGTTGAACAGCGGCAGCTCGTAGTCCACCTTCCCCCGGTCGTCGCGCACCCGCCGGAACTGGAAGCTGTTCTGCAGGTACGGGTTCGCGAAGAAGGGGAAGGCCAGCTTGCCGTAGCAGCGCCTGCCCTCCCGGAACCCCACGTAGCAGCGCTTCGCGTCGTCGACGAAGGGCAGCACCTGGTGGTCATAGCTGAACCGGTTGGTGGGCGTGAGCTCACCGAGCTCGTCGAGGATCAGCTGCTCCTGGATCAGCGTGGTGCCCGCGGACACGCCCGGCCAGCCCTCGTAGGTGTTGCTGTCCAGGTTGATCGTGCGCACCGGCTTGGCGGGCGGCAGATCGACCGAGTAGAGGGGCGAGGTGGTGAACAGGAGGTCGATCGCGACGTAGCGCGTGAGCTTCGCGACGTCCGAGGTCAGCTCGCCCCTGGACCGGTAGGCACGGGGCCCGTACTCCCAGATCACCGGGATGCGGTAGTCCGGAGCGCCATCGTCATCGAGGTCGGCGTCGTCGACGTTCCAGTTCCCGCCCCAGGCCTCGGGCCCGGCAGAGAAGTCATAGAACCAGACCCGGTGGACCGCCCCCAGACCGGTCTCCTCGTCGTTGGCCGTGGTGCCACCCCAGGCGACCAGCTTGCGACTGTCCCGTTCGCGACCGAAGTCGTAGCCGGTGTCCGGATCCGCCTCACCAGTCTTGGTGTAGACGTGGAACCTGAAGTCGTCCCGGCCGTGCCAGTTGATGTAGTAGACGGTGTTCCGCTTCGTGTTCACGCCGGCCGGCGGGTGCTTCGCGAGCCAGCGTTCGACCGAGGGCGCGTCGATGTGGTGGTTACGACGTACCACCCGACGGTTCTGCTCTTGCGCGTTGTAGTCGCGTTGGAAGCTCGTCAACGCCGCCGGCTCGCTGAGACTGGCCAGGTGGGCGAAGAAGCGGTCCTCGTACTCCCCGTCCGTGTAACGGATGCGGTAGTCGTACTCGTAGGTGATGCCCAACTCCGATCGAAGGCCGTAGAAGCCGGGAAAACGCTCGATGGGCCGGTACGTCTCCGGCAGTCCGTCCAGCAGGTCCTGTTGCCGGACCTCACGGCTACCGAACCCGACGAACACGATGTTCACCGGAACGCGCTCGGTCAGGCTGGCCGGGCCACCGGGGTCGAGGTGGGTGAACGTCGGTGATCGGCCGGCGGCCCCCGGGACGGACGTCCCGGCCACCACGATGCCGACCGCGATCAGGGCAATCAGTGCACGTCGCATGGCGACTCCAACGTCGAGCGACGGAGCGGGCGGCGGCCCCGAGATTGAGAAGCCACGTCCCCCGTAGCCCTTCGATCGTGGCACCAGCCCCCGAGTACTGGAATGGCTCGGCCGCACTAGCCAGCTGGCCCCAGACCGTGAGAAAAGGCGAAAAGCCCCCGGCAGAGAACCTGCCGAGAGCTCTTGATGCACCTTTGGTGCGCGAGGGGGGAGTTGAACCCCCACGCCCTTTCGGGCACACGGACCTGAACCGTGCGCGTCTGCCTATTCCGCCACTCGCGCTTGAAGCCCGCTCAGGCTATCCCACGGGAGGCACGTGTCCCAAACCGGCACCCGGGGGTGGTTACGATTCAGATGAGTCGGATATGCCGCCGACCGCTGCGTCATGCACAATGACGGGTTCACGCACACCGGTTCGGGGCATAACGACAGCGCACGAGAGGAGGCGACATGGGAGTGCTGCAACGGTTCGAGAACCGTCTGGAACAGCTCGTCTCCGGGGCGTTCGCCCGTGCCTTCCGCAGCGCCGTGCAGCCGGTGGAGATCGCCGCCGCCCTGCAGCGTGAGGTAGACAACTCCGCGCAGATCCTCTCTCGCAATCGGCGTCTGGTCCCCAACAACTTCCACGTCGAGCTCTCCCCGACCGACCACGAGCGGCTCACGCCGTACGGCTCCACCCTGGCCGACGAGCTGATCGAGATGCTCCGCGAGCACGCAGCCGAGCAGAGCTACGTGTTCACCGGTCCGGTCTCCATCGCCTTCAACAAGACCGACGACTTGAGCACCGGCCGCTTCCGGGTGCGCAGTGCCGCTCTGGCCAAGGTCACCTCGGCCTCGGAGCACAGCGTGACCGACACCGCGGTACGACGGGCCAGCGTGGTGCTCGAGGTCAACGGCATGCGGCACCCTCTCGACCCTCCGGGCATCGTGATCGGCCGCGGCAACGAGGCAGACCTGCGCATCAACGACCCGGGCGTCTCACGCCGGCACGCCGAGATCCGGGTCTACCCGGCCGAGAACCAGCCCAGCGTCAGCGTCGTCGACCTCGGCTCGACCAACGGCATGCAGGTCAACGGCAGCCGGGTGCAGCAAGCCACGTTGGAGGACGGCTCCACGGTCAAGATCGGCAACACCACGATGACGATCCGCTTCGTCAGGTCTCGGGAAGGCGGGTCGGATGTCTGAGCTGACCTTGATACTGATTCGCTTTGCCTACTTGGCGATTCTCTGGATCTTCGTCCTGTCGGCCATCTCGGTCGTCCGCTCCGACATGTTCGGCGCCAGGATCGAGTCAACGCCGCGCGCCGAAAGGCGAGCGGCCAAGCGAGCGGCCAAGAGCCGGCCCAAGCCCGCGAAGCGTCCCCGCGGGGCACCGACCCACGTCGAGATCGTCGATGGCGCGAACGCCGGCGAGAAGATCTCGCTCGACGAGGCCCCCCTGCTGATTGGTCGGGGCGCCGACGCCGCGATCCGTCTCGATGACGACTACGTCTCCACCCGCCACGCACGGATCGCCTCCTCCGGCGACCAGTGGTTCGTCGAGGACCTCGGGTCCACCAACGGCACCTACCTCGGCACCCAGCGGCTCTCCCAGCCCACGACCCTCCAGCTCGGCTCACAGGTGCGCATCGGCAAGACCACCCTCGAGCTCAGGAAATAGGACTCCTCCCGATGACGCTGAGCCTTCGGTACGCCGCGCTGTCCGACGTCGGTCGGGTGCGCAAGGACAACCAGGACTCCGGCTACGCCAGTGAGCGTCTCCTCGTCGTCGCAGACGGGGTGGGCGGGGCGGCCCGTGGCGACATCGCCAGCAGCACCGCCGTACAAAGCCTCCGCCGCCTCGACGCGCCGCCGCCCGAGGACCTGCTCGAGGCCCTGGCCGGCGCCATCCATCGCGCGCACGACCGGATCTCGGAGCTGGTCGACGAGGACCCGGAGCTCGAGGGCACGAGTACGACGGTCACCGCCGCCCTGTTCGACGGCAACCGGATCGGGATCGGGCACGTCGGCGACTCCCGCGGCTACCTCCTTCGCGACGGCGAGCTCTCCCAGCTCACGAAGGACCACACCTTCGTGCAGAGCCTGATCGACGAGGGCCGGATCACCGAGGAGGACTCCCGGGTCCACCCGCACCGCAACCTGATCCTCCGCGCCGTCGACGGCGTGCACGACACCGACCCCGACCTGTTCATGATCGAGCTGGCTCCGGGTGACCGGATCCTGCTGTGCAGCGACGGCTGCTCCGGGGTCCTCGACAACGACCGGCTGGCCGACATCCTCGGCACCGGCACCGTCGACTACTCGGTCGTGGAGCTGATCCGGGCCTCCCTGGACGCCGGCAGCAGCGACAACATCACCTGCATCGTCGCCGACGTCGTGGACGCCACGGCGCCGGTCGACCCCGAGACGGTCGCCGCCTCGACCACGGGCCCGATGCTGGTCGGCGCCGCCGCCGAGCAGCCACGCAAGGCCGGCGCAGCCTCGAAGAGCTTCTTCCGGGGTCACCGCGGCGGCGACACCGGCGAGATCGAGCCAGTTCCCGGCGACGCGGAGCCCGCGGTCGACCCCGAGGAGCTTCGCTACGCCCCGCAGCCCCCCCGCCGCTTCACCTGGACCCGCCGGGTCCTGGCGCTCCTGGTCGTGGCTCTCCTGCTGTGGCTCGGCGGCATGTACGCCTACAACTGGACCCAGAGCCAGTACTACGTGTCCGCCGACGGCCAGAACGTCGCCATCTACAACGGTGTCCAGGCGGACCTGCCGGGGATGAACCTCTCGCAGATCCACGAGACGACCGAGGTCACTCTGGCGGCGCTGCCGGAGTACCGCGCGGCTCAGGTGCGCAGCGGCATCAGCGCCGAAGACCTGAACGACGCCCGCGACATCGTCTCCCGCCTCGGTGACCTGGCGCGCGTGTGCCCCACGCCCGAGCCGAGCCCGAGCCCCGGCGCATCGCCGAAGAGCGAGCCGACCGGCGGGAGCACCAGGAGCCCCCGCCCGAACGCGAGCCCCAGTCCGACCGCGGACCCGAGCCCGACGGCCTCACCGTCACCGGCGCTCGCGCCGCCGGACTGTGTGGAGGTCAGCCCATGAGCGCAGGCAACCAGCTGATGGGATTCGTGCACCGGCGCCGCCGGGGCGCGGAGCTGTTCCTGCTTCTGCTGACCCTGGTCGTGGGCATCGGCGGGTACGCCGCAGTCGGGCTCGGCGTCGACGGGGCCGTCCCCGCGAACGTCATCGGCTACGGCACCTGGCTGGTCGTGCTGATCCTGGCCTGTCACGTGGTTGTCCGGATCTTCGCGCCGTACGCCGACCCGGTGCTGCTGCCGGTCGTGGCTGCGCTGAACGGTCTCGGCCTGGCGATGATCTACCGGATCGACCTGGCCTACCTCTCCGACAACCCCGAGGCCAACACCTCCGCCGGCGACCAGCTCATCTGGATGACCCTCGGCGTGTTCCTGTTCGTGGCTGTGCTCCTGCTGATCCGGGACCACCGACGGCTGCAGGCGTTCACCTACACCTCCGGGTTCGCGGCCATCCTGCTGCTGCTGATGCCGCTGATGCCGGTCCTGGGGCGTGAGATCAACGGCGCGCGGATCTGGATCAACGTGGGCCCGATGAGCTTCCAGCCCGGCGAGGTCGCCAAGGTCTGCCTGGTCATCTTCTTCGCCGGCTACCTCGTGCTGCACCGCGACGCCCTCGCGCTGGCCGGTCGGCGCTTCGCCGGCATCGACCTCCCCCGGGGCCGCGACCTCGGCCCGATCCTGGTGATGTGGCTGGTCAGCCTGGGCGTGCTGGTCTTCCAGCGCGACCTCGGCTCCTCGCTGCTGTTCTTCGGTCTGTTCCTGGTGATGCTGTACGTCGCGACCGAGCGGCCGGGCTGGCTGGTCGTCGGCGGCGCCCTGTTCGCGGCCGGCGCCTACGTCGGGTTCCTGCTCTTCAGCCACGTGCAGACCCGGGTGAACGCCTGGATCGACCCGTTCGACCCGGACGTGAACGGCTACCAGATCGTGCAGAGCATGTTCGGGATGGCCTGGGGCGGTCTGGTCGGACGAGGTTGGGGCCAGGGTGACCCGACCCTGATCCCGGTGCCCGAGTCCGACTTCATCGTGGCCGCCATGGGCGAGGAGCTCGGACTGACCGGGGTGATGGCCATCATCGTGATGTACGGCCTGATCGTCGAGCGTGGCCTGCGCACCGCACTGGTCTGCCGCGACGGCTTCGGCAAGCTGATCGCCACCGGCCTGGCCGTGGTGTTCGCGATCCAGGTCTTCGTGGTCATCGGTGGCGTGACCAAGCTGATCCCCCTCACCGGCCTGACCACACCGTTCATGTCGTACGGCGGCTCGTCGCTGGTCGCCAACTGGGCGATCATCGCGCTGCTGCTGCGCATCTCCGACCAGGCCGCCCCAGGCCATCCCGAACATGCTCTGCACGATCTGGTAG
>JBFIWG010000168.1:0-7167 GCA_041606495.1 Nocardioidaceae bacterium | reverse complement strand
CATCGGCGACCCGGACTCGATGCCTGCGCGATTCGTGGAAACTTCTCACGGCGCGGCATGGTTGGATCTACAAGCGGTCTACGGACTGAGGTTCGAGATGACATCCGAGGAGTCAATGAGATTGCCAGCCGCGGAGCCTGACCGGCTTCTACTGCGTCACGCGACCCGGAGCCCCCGATGATCGCGGGACTCGGCCTCCTCGTGGGGATCATCCTCGGTCTGATCCTCCAGCCCGACGTACCTCTGTGGCTCGAGCCCTACCTGCCGATCGCGGTCGTCGCCGCGCTGGACGCGGTGTTCGGGGCCCTGCGCGCGTTCCTCGACGGGATCTTCGACGACAAGGTGTTCGTCGTGTCGTTCGTGAGCAACGTGCTCATCGCCGCGCTGATCGTCTACCTCGGCGACAAGCTCGGCGTGGGCGGGCAGCTCTCGACCGGTGTCATCGTGGTTCTGGGTATCCGGATCTTCTCCAACGTGGCAGCCATCCGGCGCCACATCTTCCACGCCTGAGGCACGACATGGACGACCTGGACGACATGGACGACACGACGAACAGCCCTCCCGCCGGCGACCAGGCGACCTCCGAGAACGGCACGACCGGTCGGGACCGCCTGATGCGGGCTCTTCGGCGTCCCGGGGGACGGGGCCAGATCACCGCGGCGATCCTCTTGGCCGTCGTCGGTTTCGCCAGCGTGGTCCAGGTGCAGTCCAACGAGCAGGACGACTCCTACGAGGGGGCGCGGCAGGAGGACCTGATCCAGCTGCTGAACTCGCTGTCGGCGGCCTCCCAGCGGGCCGAGAACGAGCTGGCTCAGCTGGAGCAGACCCGAAGCTCCCTGCGCAACGACACCGACAGCCGGCAGGCAGCCCTGGAGCAGGCCCGGCAGCAGGAGACCGTGCTCGGGATCCTGGCCGGAACCATCCCGGCCGTGGGACCAGGCATCATCGTGACGGTCGAGGACCCGAAGGGCGGTGTGGGCATCGACCAGCTGCTCAACGGACTGGAGGAGCTGCGCAACGCCGGCGCCGAGGCGATCGAGATCAACGACTCCATCCGGGTCATTGCGCAGACGTCGCTCGAGGACGGGGACTCCGGCATCCTCGTCGACGGGCGCCCGATCGCCCCGCCGTACACCATCGAGGTGATTGGCAACGCGCCCTCGCTCGCGACCGCCCTCGAGTTCCCCCAGGGGTTCATCGCCGAGGTCGAGCGGTTCGGCGGCAGCGTGGCCGTCGAGGAGGCAAGCTCCGTGGAGATCGCGACCGTTCGTGAGCCACGCCAGCCGGTGTACGCCGAACCGGTCGAACCGGAGTAGCCTGCACCCGTCCAGTCAGACGATGTCCGCCAGCGATGTCAGTCCCGTGAGGAGTGCCGTGTATCCCGAAGACCTCAAGTACACCAGCGAGCACGAGTGGGTGCGGAGCCCCGGCGAGAACGATGGCGCCGTCCGGATCGGCATCACGCACTTCGCCCAGGACGCGTTGGGCGACATCGTCTATGTCTCCCTGCCTGAGGTCGGAGCCGAGATCGAGTCGGGTGCGGCGGTCGGTGAGCTGGAGTCGACCAAGTCGGTCAGCGACATCTACGCCCCGGTCACCGGCAAGGTGGTGGCGCGCAACGACTCCCTCGACGGGACGCCCGAGCTGGTCAACTCCGACCCGTACGGTGACGGCTGGCTGTTCGAGATCGTGCCCGCGGACTCGTCGGCCCTGGACGGTCTGATGGACGCCGCTTCCTACCAGGGATCCCTCGAGGGCTGAGCGGCCCGAAATCTGCCGGGATTCCGGGTTGATCGTGAGCGGCCGACTGATAGGTTCGGATAACCATCAACCTCGACTGCTCCTTGAGGGTTTGAGCACGTCGTCTACGGGAGGCCGACCATGCCGTTCTGCACCGAGTGCGGGCACCAGAATCCAGACACTGCACGGTTCTGCTCGCAGTGCGGCACCCGCATCGTGACCGAGGTCCCGGCGGCCGCGCCCGCCGCGGCGGCCGGGGACCAGGAGAGCCCCGGGGAGACCACGGCGACGATCACCTTCGGCGCACCGGTCAAGCCGGGGGAGCACGGTGAGGAACGGTCGCTGAACGAGGCCGACGCAGCGGCGGTTGACGCGTTGCCCGCCGGGAGTGCCCTCCTCGTGGTGCAGCGCGGACCCAGCGCCGGAAGCCGGTTCCTGCTCGACACCGACCTCGTCTCCGCCGGACGCCACCCCGAGAGCGAGATCTTT
Organism: Nocardioidaceae bacterium; assembly: GCA_041606495.1. Taxonomy (GTDB): domain Bacteria; phylum Actinomycetota; class Actinomycetes; order Propionibacteriales; family Nocardioidaceae; genus Nocardioides_C. Next base: position 4,938 of record JBFIWG010000168.1, on the reverse strand, counting down.
CTCGACGACGTCACCGTCTCGCGTCGGCACGCAGAGTTCCGTCGCGGTCCGGATGGCTACCGGGTGGCCGACGTAGGCAGCCTGAACGGCACCTACGTCAACCGCGATCGCATCGACGAGGTCCGGCTCCAGGGCGGCGACGAGGTCCAGATCGGGAAGTACCGCCTGGTCTACTTCGCCAGCCACGCAGGAGCGGGCGCGCAGCCGTGAGAGCAGCAGCCTCGTCCCGGTCGCGGATGAGCATCGGGGAGGTGCTCTCGCTCCTGCGGTCGGACTTCCCCGAGGTCAGCATCTCCAAGATCCGGTTCCTCGAGGCCGAAGGGCTGATCGAGCCCGAGCGGACCCCGTCGGGCTACCGCAAGTTCTCACACCGTGACGTCGAGCGCCTGCGCTACGTCCTCACCAGCCAGCGCGAGCACTACCTGCCGCTGAAGGTGATCAAGGAGCACCTCGACGCCATCGACCGGGGGCTCGAGCCGCCGCCGGTGACCGGCTCCGGGCCGCAGGTGCCCCGCGTCGTCCTCGCGGGCGACGGGTACCCCAGCCCCGACTCCTTCTCCACCGAGGCCTCGGAGCTGCGTCTCTCTCGCGCCGAGCTGCTGGCGGCCGCAGAGATCGACGACCAGCTGCTCGAGCAGCTCGAGACCTTCGGTCTGGTCAAGCCGCGGCAGGCCGGCTCTCACTACGACGGCGACGCCCTCGTCATCGCGAAGACCGCCGGCGAGCTGGCGGCGTTCGGCGTCGAACCGCGGCACCTGCGATCCTTCAAGACCGCCGCCGACCGAGAGGTCGGTCTGGTCGAGCAGGTCGTCTCCCCGATGCAGCGCGCACGCGACGCGAGCGCGAAGGCAAGGGCCGAGGACACGATCAAGCAGATGGCCGCACTGTCGGTCAGGTTGCACGCGACGCTGGTGAAAAGCGGGCTGCGCTCCTCACGCTGAATGCCGTGCAGGCCATTGGGAACTAGCCCGTCCCGGGCCTTAAGCGGGCTTTCCTGCGGGAGTACGCTGATCGTGTGCGTGAAGTCGATGTCATCGGTGTCCGGGTGGAGATGCCCTCCAACCAACCCATCGTCCTCCTCCGGGAGGTGGCGGGGGACCGCTACCTGCCCATCTGGATCGGGGCCGTCGAGGCGACCGCCATTGCGTTCGCCCAGCAGGGAGTGGTCCCGCCGCGGCCGTTGACGCACGACCTCATCAAGGACCTGCTGACCGCGACGGGCAACGACCTCAACGAGGTCCGCATCACCGAGATGAAGGACGGGATCTTCTACGCCGTCCTGGTCTTCGACTCGGGCGTCGAGGTGAGCGCACGGCCCTCCGACTCGATCGCGCTGGCGCTCCGGACGGGCACCAAGATCGTCTGTGCCGAAGACGTCCTCGACGAGGCCGGGCTCGCCGTACCCGACGAGCAGGAGGATGAGGTCGAGAAGTTCCGCGAGTTCCTTGACCACGTCTCGCCCGAGGACTTCGAGAGCCCCTCACCCTGACCCTCAACCTCTAGTTGAGGGTTGCGACACGCGGTCGACTTTGCCGTCACGTCGTTGACCGCCCTCCAGGGGAGCCTTACCTTGGAACTGTCTTCGTTGTAACTCCACCGTTGTGTTCTGGTTCAGGCGCTACGGCTTCCCCCTAGCGGAGTTGCAGGCTAAACGGAGCGGACAACGGAGGTTCACGTGACCAGGAACGGCGACGAGGCTGCTCCGACAGCCGACGAGACCGCTGCTCACCAGGCGGCTGTGGCGGCCGACGAGCAGGGTCTCCTGTTCGACGACGACGTCTCGCCGCTGCCCAGCGACGCCGGCTACCGCGGGCCCACGGCCTGCAACGCGGCCGGTATCACCTACCGCCAGCTCGACTACTGGGCCCGCACCGGGCTCGTCGAGCCCACCGTCCGCGGCGCGACCGGTTCTGGCACGCAGCGCCTGTACTCCTTCCGCGACATCCTGCTGCTCAAGGTCATCAAGCGGCTCCTGGATGCCGGCATCTCGCTCCAGCAGATCCGCACCGCAGTGCACCACCTGCGCGAGCGCGGCACCGACGACCTGACCCGCGTCACACTGATGAGCGACGGCGCGAGCGTCTACGAGTGCACCAGCAACGACGAGGTCATCGACCTGCTCCAGGGCGGGCAGGGCGTCTTCGGGATCGCCATCGGCGGCGTCTGGCGCGAGATCGAGGGGTCCCTGGCCGAGCTGCCCAGCGAGAAGGCTGCTCGCGACGAGGACAACGCCTCTGACGAGCTCGCCGCCCGTCGTCGGGCCCGTCAGGTGGGCTGACGCAGCGTCCCTGCTCTTCCGGCTGAGCCGCGAGAACGCAACCGTGCAGCGGTTGCCGTCTCGCGGCTTTGCTGTTCCCGGCTGGTAAGTTAGGCGTGCTGACAATCACGCACGGGAGAGTCTTCGGCGGTCACCGGTCACCTCGACGGTCCGATCCGGAGCGCCGAAGGGGCAAATCCTCCCCGGAACCTCTCAGGCGCCAGGACCGTGCGGGCGAGGCAACTCTGAAGGACCACGGTTGCGTGGCCCGACAGAGGGGGAGGCGACCGTCGAAACCGACCGCAGCCTGATCCGCTGAATACGGGAGCCTCTGTGTCTGACCACCCCACGTTGTCCCAGCTCGACGCCGCGCAGGCCTTCCAGGACCGTCACATCGGTCCCGACGACCGGCAGATCGCAGCGATGCTCGAGGCGCTCGGGTTCGCCTCTCTCGCGGAGCTGATGGACGCCGCCGTCCCGGGCAGCATCCGGGCCACCGCGAAGCTGGACCTGCCGGCTCCCGCCACCGAGGAGACCGCCGCCCGCGAGCTTCGCGAGATCGCCGCGCTGAACAATCCGCTGGAGCCGATGATCGGTCTCGGCTACCACGGCACGATCACCCCGCCCGTCGTACGCCGGAACGTGCTGGAGGACCCCAGCTGGTACACCGCCTACACGCCGTACCAGCCGGAGATCTCGCAGGGCCGGCTCGAGGCGCTGCTGAACTTCCAAACCATGGTGGGGGACCTGACCGGGTTGCCGACTGCCAACGCCTCCCTGCTCGACGAGGGAACCGCCGCGGCCGAGGCGATGACGCTGGTTCGCCGGGCCAACCGCACCGCAGCGGGCCGGTTCGTGGTGGACGCCGACGCGCTGCCCCAGACCATCGCGGTGGTGCAGACCCGGGCTCGTGCCATGGGGATCGAGGTGGAGGTCGCTGACCTGACCGCCGGGCTACCCGAGGGCGAGCTGTGCGGCGTGCTGGTCCAGTACCCGGGTGCGAGTGGGCGGATCATCGACCCTCGCCCGTTGATCGAGCAGGCGCACGAGCGGAATGCGATGGCCGTCGTGGCCGCCGACCTGCTCGCCATGACCCTGCTGGAGTCGCCCGGCTCGATGGGAGCCGACGTCGTCGTCGGGTCCTCGCAGCGATTCGGGGTCCCGCTGTTCTACGGCGGCCCGCACGCCGGCTACATGTCGGTCCGCGCCGGGATCGAGCGCCACCTGCCCGGCCGGCTGGTCGGTGTCTCCAAGGACGCGGACGGCCGCTCGGCGTACCGCCTGGCACTGCAGACCCGTGAGCAGCACATCCGCCGGGACAAGGCGACCTCGAACATCTGCACCGCTCAGGTCCTGCTCGCCGTGGTCGCCTCGATGTACGCCGTCTACCACGGTCCCGACGGTCTTCGGTCGATCGCACGACGCGCGCACCGGTACGCCGGTGTGCTGGCCGGTGCTCTTGCCGATGCAGGCATCGAGGTCGTGCACGGCCAGTTCTTCGACACGGTTCAGTTCAAGGTCCCCGGGCGTGCTGCTGAGGTGACCGCGGCCGCGCGTGAAGGTGGGGTGCACATTCGCCTCGTCGACGCCGACCATGTCGCAGTGTCCACCTCCGAGACGACCAGCCGCGGCCACATCGATGCCGTGCTCGAGGCGGTAGGCGCGACCGACGTCGCTCTCGACGACGTGGACGCCCGCACCGGTGACGACCTCCCCAAGACGCTTGCCCGCAAGACGGAGTTCCTCACCCACGAGGTGTTCAACAGCCACCGCTCCGAGACCTCGATGCTGCGCTACCTGCGACGGCTGTCGGCCCGCGACTACGCGCTCGACCGCGGCATGATCCCGCTCGGTTCCTGCACGATGAAGCTGAACGCCACCACCGAGATGGAGCCGGTCAGCCTGCCCGGCTTCGCGAACCTGCACCCCTTCGCGCCCGCCGAGGACGCGGCCGGGTACGCCCGGCTCATCTCCGAGCTCGAGGACTGGTTGGCCGAGGTCACCGGCTACGACCGGGTCTCCATCCAGCCGAACGCCGGGTCACAGGGCGAGCTGGCCGGTCTGCTGGCGATCCGGGGTTACCACATCGCCAACGGCGAGCCGGCCCGCGACGTCTGCCTGATCCCGTCATCGGCCCACGGCACCAACGCCGCCTCGGCGGTCATGGCCGGCATGCGGGTGGTCGTCGTCAAGGCAGCCGCAGACGGTCGCGTCGACCTCGAGGACCTCGCCGCTCAGTGCGAGAAGCACAAGGACGACCTGGCCGCGATCATGGTCACCTACCCGTCCACGCACGGCGCCTTCGAGGACGGCATCACCGACCTCTGCCGGATCGTGCACGAGCACGGCGGTCAGGTGTACGTCGACGGCGCGAACCTCAACGCGCTGCTCGGCTACGCCGAGCCTGGTGAGTTCGGTGGCGACGTCTCGCACCTGAACCTGCACAAGACGTTCTGCATCCCGCACGGCGGTGGTGGCCCCGGTGTGGGCCCCGTTGCGGTGCGTGAGCACCTGGCGCCGTACCTCCCCAGTCACCCGATGCACCCGGACCAGGACCGGCGAGACGGTATCGGGCCGATCAGCGCGTCGCCGTACGGCTCGGCCGGCATCCTGCCGATCTCCTGGGCCTACGTGCGGATGATGGGCGCCGCGGGTCTGCGCGACGCCACGTCGGTGGCCGT
>JBFIWG010000167.1:0-7207 GCA_041606495.1 Nocardioidaceae bacterium | reverse complement strand
CCGCTGTCGGCGTACGGCGGGTACCGCTTCCTGATGCTGGTCACCGGTGCTCGGACACCCTCGCTGTGGGGTGGGGTGGCTTACGGACTGGTGCCCGTGCTCAGCGGCGCGGTCGCACAGGGCCGCCTCGGCACCGTGGCCGCGGCGATCGTGCTGCCCTGGCTGGCGCACGCCGCGCTGTTCCTGGCCCCGCAGTTCCCCCCGGACCGGCGTTGGCGCGCAGCCTGGCGGACCGGGCTCCTGCTCGGCCTGCTCACCGCATTCGCGTCGGTGGCCTGGCTGATCGCCGCCGTCCTCGCCGCGATCGCCGTGGTGGGCGGCCTTGTGAGCCACAAGTTCGCCGCCCGGTCCCGGATGGGCTGGGGGCCGATCGTCGTCTCGGTCGGCATCGTGCCGTTGCTGCTCGTGCCCTGGTCGGCGCTCACAGCCGCTGAAGGTCGCGGTGCCTTCGCCTGGCTGGCCGAGGCCGGCCTCCCAGCTCCGGAGCTGCTCGACAAGCTCACCGCCTGGGACGTGCTGGTGGGCCGGCCGGCCGACCTGGGTGCGGCGCCAGGCTGGATCAGTCTCGGCGTCGCAGTCGCCGCGCTTGCCGCTCTGCTACGGGCCGACACTCGCCAACGAGTTGTCCACGCCTGGGTGGTTCTCGTGGTCACCCTCGCGGTCACGGCCGTGCTCTCGGGCCTTCGCGTCGAGACGCCCGGGTCGACCGACCTCGAGCCGCTCTGGCTCGGGTTCCCTCTGCTGCTGCTCCAGGCCTGCGGCATCACCGCGGCCGCGCTGGCCAGCCCGGGCATCATGGCGCGGCTCTCCGGCTCCAGCTTCGGGTGGCGTCAGCCCGTCGGCCTTCTCGTGGTCGCAGGTGCGTTTCTCACGCCAGTGGCAGGCTCGGTGTGGGTTGCCGCGGCCGGTGTCGAAGGGCCGCTGGACCGCCGCCCGGTCCGCGCCGTGCCGGCGTACATGGCCGAGGCAGCGGGATCCGACGCGGACACCGGGACCCTGATCATCCGCAGTGCCGGAGACAGGCTGGAGTACGACGTCTACCGCGGTGACGGGTCCCGCCTGGGCGACGACAGCGTCATCCCCGCCATCGAGGAGTACGCGCCGCTGACTGAGCTCGTCGGCAACCTGGCGACCGCTCCGCGGCAGGAGGACGTCGAGCTGCTCAGCGACTTCGGCGTCGAGTTCATCTACGCGCCGCCACCGACCGATGCCGAGCTGGTGGGCAACCTCGACACCGTCAGCGGCCTCACCTCCGCCAGCGTCGTACGTCCGGGTGCTCGTGCCTGGCAGCTCGAGACCGAGCCCGCCACCGGAGCGCTGTCCGCGCCACGAGGGTGGGCCCACCCATGGCTGCTCGCGCTCCAGCTCGCGACACTGGTCGCAGTGGCGATCCTGGCCGCCCCGAGCAGGAAGGTCGCACGATGAGGCCCGGTAGCCCAGGCAGCTCCGCGCCGGGGCGGCGGATGGCCGCGCGTGAGCGGCAGGGGGTCGACCGCAACGCTGTCGCGGCCGCGGCTCTCGTGGCGATGGCGTTCGTCCTCACCCCTCTGGCCGTCGACGCCGGGAGTGAGACCCCCGCTGCGCCTGCCGCCGGAGGTGTCATGGTGGACCGGGCCCTCGGAGTCTGTCCCTCGGCCGAGACGATCGATGCCGACGAGTCGCAGGTGCTGCTAGGGGCAGCCCGCGTCATGGACCTCGGAGCAGGTGGCGCGATCGCCTACGCCGCGGACGGCAACCTCGACCAGGCCCAGTCCCAGGACCTCGCACGCGGCGCTGTGGTGCAGCTGCCGGCTGCCGGTTCCGCCGCGTTCGAGGCGACGGGCGAGGTCGCGGCCGGGTTGTTCGCCAGCCGGGTCGACCGGACGAGCGGGTCGCTGGCCGTGACGCCATGCGCGGCGCCGCGAGCCCGCTGGTGGTTCACCGGTGCCGGGGCGACCGTCGACCACCAGTCCGAGCTGGTGCTGACCAACGTCGACCCCGGACCTGCCGTGGTGGACGTGACCGCGATCGGGCCCGACGGCGCGATCGACACGCTAGGCACCCGCGGCCTCACCATCGCCCCCGGCGAGTCACTCACCCTGCCCATGGTCGACGTGGCGCCGCAGAGCGACGAGCTTGCGGTGCGGGTCGACGCCAGCCGGGGACGCGTGGTCGCCGGCATGGCGGACAGCTACGCCCCCGACGAGGCCGACCGGTCGGCGATCGAGTGGATCCCGGCCCAGGTGGAGGCCAGCCGTCTCGTCCGGCTCGGAGGTGCGCCGGCCAAGGCGGACTCGCGGACGCTGCTGGTGGCCAACCCCTCTCGGTTCGAGGCGCTCGTGGCGGTCGAGATCTCGGCCAAGTCGGGCGCGTTCGCGCCCACCGGCAGCTCCGAGCTGCGGGTACCTCCGGACTCGGTGGTCGCCGTCGACCTCGGGGACAGCATCCCCGCCGAGCCGTCGGCGGTGCGGCTGCGTTCCTCGGTGCCTATCACCGCGAGCCTGCGCTCGACCGTCGGCGGCGACTCGTCGTACGCCGGGCCTCTCGAAGTTCTCGACGGTCCGGCGGCCGCCCACGTCATCGATGGGGCGAACGCCGCAGTCCAGCTCACGGCCGGTTCCCAGGCTGCGTCTGTGGAGGTCGTCGGCTACGACGCCGACGGGGAGGAGCTCGACACGACCACCCTGGAGATCCCGGCCTCGGCCACCGCGACGTGGCGCCCCCAGGGCCGGGTCGACCACATGGTCGTCAGCCCGGGGACCGGACGGGTGTCCGGCGCGGTCAGCCTGACCGGCGACGCAGGTGTCTCCCAGATGCCGCTCCAGCCCCTCGTCATCACGCTGCAACGGCCTCTGGTGGTGCCCGCCCTGCGCTGAGGCCTGCTCAGTCCGAGTCGGCGTCGTAGCGCGGGTCGATCTCCTCCGGGTCGCGGCCCAGCAGCTCCGAGACCTGTTCGACGAGCACGGTCAGGACCAGCGCCGCCAGGTCAGACCGGGTCTCGCAGCGCAGCTCGATCGGTCGGCGGAACAGCACGAGTCGCGTCGGCGTACCCCCCGAGCCCCGCACCAGCGAGGCCAGCGGCACCGTAGGAGCGTCCCAGTCGTCGGGGACCATCGGGGTCTCCTCGACGGCGAACTCGATCAACCCGAGCTCGCCGTGCCAGCGGTCCTCGAGGCGGTGCACCACCGAGAGCACGATGCTGTCGAAGTCCTCGCTCCGGGTGCGGTGCGCGGGCACGCCCTCGGGGGAGTGTGGCCCCGGCAGGACGGCCGGACCACGCATGCCGTGACCCCGCCGGTCACGCTTCTTCTCGCTGCGGCGCCCGGCCGGTGGTGCGGTTCTTCTCACGTGGCGAGCCTAAACGCTGCTCCGGTGAGGACCGGGTACCGTCTGCCTCGTGAGTTCTGCCCGTCGCTGTTCGCGTACCGCCTGCGCGCGGTCGGCAGTGGCCACCTTGACCTACGTCTACTCAGACCAGACTGCCGTCCTGGGGCCCCTGGCCACCTATGCGGAGCCGCACGCCTACGACCTGTGCGAGGCCCACAGCGAGCGTCTCAGCGCTCCGCGCGGCTGGGAGATCCTCCGTCTGGCGCCCGACCCGGACGCGCTCGGACCCTCCAGCGACGACCTGCTCGCGCTCGCGGACGCGGTGCGTGAGGCCGCGCGTCCCCTGCCCCCGCGCCAGGCTCCGGGCCAGGCCGTCGGCCTTGCTCAGGAGACCGGTCGTGAGGTGGGTCGTCGAGGCCACTTGCGGGTGCTCAGATCGCCCGACAGCTGAGCCGTTCTCCTAGTAGGGTCGCCGCATGGCTTCGACCACTCACCCAGACAATCTCGCTGCCATCTTCAAGGCTTACGACGTCCGAGGTGTCGTGCCCGACCAGCTCGACGAGGAGCTGGCCCGCTCGACCGGGGGTGCGTTCGTCAAGGTGACCGGAGCCGCCGGCGGCTCGATCGTGGTCGGCTTCGACATGCGCCCCTCCTCGCCGGCGATGGCCCAGGCCTTCGCCGAGGGAGCTGCAGCAGCAGGTGCCGACGTGGTGATGATCGGGCTCGCCTCGACCGACCAGCTCTACTTCGCATCGGGGCACCTCGGCGTTCCGGGAGCCATGTTCACCGCGAGCCACAACCCGGCGCAGTACAACGGCATCAAGATGTGCAAGGCGCATGCTCTGCCGGTGGGGATGGAGACCGGCCTCGCCGAGATCCGTGACCTGGTCGCGGCCGGCGAGCCCATCGTCGCCGACCGGTCCGGCACGATCAGCGAGTCCGACGTACTCGCGGCGTACGCCGACCACCTGCTCTCGCTGGTGCAGGTCGAGGGCCGCCGGCTCAAGGTCGTGGTGGACGCCGGGAACGGCATGGCCGGGCACACCGCACCTGCGGTGTTCGAGAAGCTCGACGTCGAGCTGGTCCCGATGTACTTCGAGCTCGACGGCACCTTCCCCAACCACGAGGCGAACCCGATCGAGGCCGAGAACATGCGGGACCTCCAGGAGAAGGTCCTCGAGACCGGCGCCGACATCGGCCTCGCCTTCGACGGTGACGCCGACCGTTGCTTCCTGGTGGACGAGCGGGGCGCGATCGTCAACCCCTCGGTGCTGACCGGGCTGATCGCCGCCCGTGAGCTGGCCAAGGCCCCCGGGTCGACGATCATCCACAACCTGATCACGTCGCGTTCGGTGCCACAGATCGTCACCGAGCGGGGTGGATCCCCGGTGCGCACCCGCGTCGGGCACTCGTTCATCAAGGCGAAGATGGCCGAGACCGATGCCGTCTTCGGCGGAGAGCACTCGGGTCACTTCTACTTCCGCGACTTCTGGCGCGCTGACTCCGGCATGCTCGCGGCCCTGCACGCACTTGCGGCACTGGCGGAGAGCGACGGGACGATGTCGCAGCTGCTCTCGGAGTTCTCCCGCTTCGAGAGCTCCGGCGAGATCAACTCCACCGTGAGCGACCAGGCCGCGGTGCTGGGCGAGATCGAGGCGGAGTACGGCGCGCAGGACGGTGTCACGACCGACCACCTGGACGGGCTCACCGTCAACCACGACGACTGGTGGTTCAATGTCCGCGCGTCCAACACCGAGCCGTTGCTCCGGTTGAACGCCGAAGGCAAGGACGAAGCGACCATGGCGCGGATCCGCGACGCCGTGCTCGCCACGATCAGGAGAGACGCATGAACCTGGACCCGGCACTGCTCGAGATCATCGTGTGCCCGGACTGCCACGGCGAGCTTGCGGTGGATGACGCGGCCGGAGAGCTGGTGTGCACCTCCTGCCACCTCGCCTACCCGGTGCGCGACGACATCCCGGTCCTGCTGGTCGACGAGGCCCGGAAGCCCGACGAGGCCTGATGCCCACGCCCTTCGACGACTCGCGCCTCGACGACGAAGAAGCGTTGAGCCGCGCCGACCACGTCCTTCGCCCGCTGGCTGAGGCTGGACCTCGCGTGCGGCGCGAGGCCGAGGCCGCGGCGCAAGCCATCGCGGAGGCGGTGACCGCCGCAGCAGGTGAGGCCCGTCCACGGGCCGTGGTCGCGGCCGGCCCCGACTCTCGGCTGCTGCGGGCCGTCCTCGAGCCCTGGTGTCCCGTCCCGTTTGTCGCCTGGCCCGGGCCTAGCCTTCCCGGCTGGGCCGGGTCGCTCGACCTCGTCGTCGTCCTGGCGCCTGAGGGTGGCGACATGGGCACCGCGTCAGCCGTCGCCGAGGCGGTACGACGCGGCTGCCAGCTGGTCGTGGCCTGCCCACGTCACAGCGTCGTCGCCGAGCACGCGGCCGGTCGGCACACCACGATCCTGCCGGTCTCGACCGGTGACCAGCTCACCACTGCAGTGGTCATGCTGGACTTCCTCGGCCAGCTCGACCTGGGGCCGGACACGGACGCCGAGTCGGTGGCGACGGCGTTGGACGAGGTCGCCATCGAGTGCTCGCCGTACAAGGACCTGGCGGTGAACCCCGCCAAGATGCTGGCGATCGCGCTCGCGGACACGGTGCCGCTGGTCTGGGGCGGCTCGGTGCTGGCGGCGCGGGCGGCGCGCCGGGTCGCCGAGTCGATCCGGCGGTCGAGCGGGCGAGCGGCCCTGGCCGCCGACGCCGAGCACCTGCTGCCCGTCATCTCCGCAGCCCACACCCGCGACGTGTTCGCCGACCCGTTCTCCGACGAGGAGGAGCTGGACCGGCGGCCTGCGTTGGTGATCCTGGACGACGGGTCTGCCGACGCCTCGGTCCGTGAGCAGCGGGGTCGGCTGACCCACGCCGCCCACGAACGCGGTGTCCGCGTGGAGACGGTGACCACGGACGCGGCGAGCGAGCTGGCCCGCTACGCTTCGCTGCTGGCCACCGGCACCTACGCCGCCGCCTATCTGGGGGTAGGTCTCGCGCACGACCCCCGCTGAAGGCGGCCGGGACGGACCTGTCAGTCGCCCATCCGGGGGCCTGGCCGTACCGAACCTTCCGTGCCCGGGAGACCATGGCCTCCCCGGTACGCTGATATCGAGCATTTCCCGAGACGAGGACTTACATGGACTTCAAGGTTGCTGACCTGACGCTGGCCGACTACGGCCGCACCGAGATCGGTCTGGCCGAGCACGAGATGCCCGGCCTGATGGCGATGCGCGAGCGCTACGGCGACTCCAAGCCGCTGGCCGGGGCACGGATCGCAGGGTCCTTGCACATGACGATCCAGACCGCCGTACTCATCGTGACCCTCACCGCGCTCGGCGCCGAGGTCCGGTGGGCGTCCTGCAACATCTTCTCGTCGCAGGACCACGCAGCCGCAGCGGTCGTCGTCGGACCCGAGGGCTCGCCCGAGTCCCCGGCCGGTGTCCCGGTGTTCGCCTGGAAGGGCGAGACGCTGGAGGAGTACTGGTGGTGCACCCAGCAGATCCTGCGCTGGCCCGACGGGCAGTTCGCCAACATGATCCTCGACGACGGCGGTGACGCGACCCTGCTGGTCCACCTCGGTGTCGAGGCGGAGAAGGCGGGCAAGGTCGACTCCCCGGACTCGACCGACAACGCCGAGATGAAGGTCATCCTCCAGGCCCTGAACGCGTCGCTCGCCGAGGACGACAACCGGTGGACCGCGATCGCCAACGAGATCAAGGGCGTGACCGAGGAGACCACCACCGGCGTCCACCGGCTCTACGAGATGCTCAAGGAGGGCTCGCTGCTCTTCCCCGGCATCAACGTCAACGACTCGGTCACCAAGAGCAAGTTCGACAACAAGTACGGCTG